>JADGPH010000152.1 GCA_017882555.1 Thermoleophilia bacterium | reverse complement strand
CCTCGGCGGGACTGTTAATCCGCAGGTCGTCGGTTCGAGCCCGACGGGGCCCACTGCGTTTCCTCTTGCCGCCCTGCACCTTTGGGGCTATTGACGGCAGGATTTCTTCGCTCTTGGAGCCCGTTTTTGGCCCGATTGGTAGGGAACCTGTCGGCCAACCAGTGCAGCGGCCGCTTCAGCGGCCCGCCAGTCAACACCCTGGAGCAGGTACGAACACGTGTCGACGGTCACGGCGATGCTGGAGTACCCGAGCCTCTCCGAGACCACCACAAGGCACACGTTGACGGCGACGTCGACTCCAGCAACGCCGAGTCCTCCGACAGCACCATCGACTCCGGTCCCCCCGCCACTGGAAACCAGAACCAACCGCTGATCGGACAGACACCGTGCCCGATAGAGCGACACCGACCGAGTGGCCACCCACCGCCGCTCACTTCCACAGCCACTGTCCCAGGTAGGGGGCGCGAGGTTCTGTCGGTCGCCCGCTACGGGACTCGGTGACGTTGGGAAACACCACGCGCCGTGGACCTCAGATCAGAACGGTGTTGCGACGACCGATTGAACTCGCCAACCCCCTTATGTGAAGATCAACATAACGGGTTCGGAGGGGAAGCTGAGCAGAGCGGCATGGGTAACGTTCGCGTGGTCCCCTGAGACGTCAGTGGCCCGCCACCGGGCATCCGCCGAAGTTGACCTGCATCGAGTTGATGCCGTTGACCCAGCCCGAGCGCAGCCGCTGCGGCTCGCCGATTCTGGTGATGTCGGGCAAGTGGTCGGCGATGGCGTTGAACATGATGTTGATCTCCAGCTTCGCGAGGTTTGCGCCGAGGCAGTAGTGGGCACCGGTTCCGCCGAAGCCGACGTGCGGGTTCGGGTCGCGCAGGATGTCGAACTCGAGCGGCTTGTCGAACACCTCATCGTCGAAGTTCGCCGACGCGTAGTACATCCCGACGCGGTCGCCCGCCTTGATCAGCTGACCGCCGAGTACGTAGTCCTGGTTGGCGGTGCGCTGGAAGGCCACCACCGGCGTCGCCCAGCGCACGATCTCGTCCGCCGCGGTCTCGGGCCGCTCCCGCTTGTACAACTCCCACTGGTCGGGATTGTCGAGGAAGCCGATCATGCCGTGGCTGATCGCATTGCGGGTCGTCTCGTTGCCCGCGACCGAGAGCATGAGGCTGAAGAAGCCGAACTCGTCGCTGGTCAGCTCGTTGCCGTCGATGTCGGCGTTGACCAGCTTGGTGATGATGTCGTCCCTCGGGTTGGCCTTGCGATCCTCGGCCAGCTCCATGAAGTAGCTGAGCATCTCGGCCATCGCGGTCTCGCCGATTCCCGGCTCACTGCTCGGGTCGTCATACGTGACCATCTGGTTGGACCAGTCGAAGATCTTGCTGCGGTCCTCCTGCGGCACGCCGAGCAACTCGGCGATCGCCTGCAACGGCAGTTCGCAGGCCACGTTGCGCACGAACTCACCCTCGCCGAGAGCGAGGGAGTCTTTGACGATGCGCTCGGCCCGGGCCGTCAGCGCCACCTTGAGGCTGTTGACCGCGCGGGGCGTGAATCCGCGCGAGACGATGGCCCGCATGCGGGTGTGCTGCGGCGCGTCCATGTTGAGCAGCACTACGCGCTGCATCTCGATCGCGTCTCGCGTGATGTCTTCGTTGAACCGGATGATCGCGGTGTTCTCGTACGTGGAGAAGATCGCGTCGTTGCGCGAGATCTCCTTGACGTCGGCATGACGCGTGACCACCCAGTGGCCGTCGTCGTCGAAGCCGTCGCGACGACGCGGCTGTGACTGCCACCAGACCGGCGCGGTGCGTCGCAACTCCGCGAACACGTCACGCGGCATACCCGCCAGAATCAGGTCAGGGTCGTTGATGTCGAAGCCCTCGGGGAGCTGGGGTTGTGCCACGGTCGGCCTCCTCTAGAGTGGAACACGTTCTATCGAAGATAGAAACATATGGTATTCGGTATTTGAAGACAGAGAATTGTTATGCGTACCTAACAACTGAAACAGGTTCTACCAATCGTTTGTACGTGGATGCCATCCTCATCGCAACCCGATGGCGAAGTCGTGACCCCACAGGCTGACGGCCGTGCTCTCGCGCACCGTCCACGCCTCATCGTCGACCTGCAGGCCGTCGCAACCGAACTCGACGTCGAATCCGCTCGGCGTCTTCAGATAGAACGACAGCATCCGGTCATTGACGTGGCGGCCGAGCGTCGCCGCGAGCGGCACCTTCTTGCGCATGGCGCGGTCGATGCACAGACCCACGTCGTCGGCGGTCTCGACCTGGACCATCAGGTGGATGACGCCGGACGGGGTCGGGACCGGCGCGAGCGCAAGGCTGTGGTGCCGCGGGTTGCAGCCGAGGAACCGCAACCAGGCGGGCGACCCGTCAGGCGACCGGCCCGCGACCTGGGGCGGTAGCCGCATGGAGTCGCGCAGCCGCAGGCCGAGCACGTCACGATAGAAGTGCAAGGACGAGTCGTCGTCGGCCGCCGACAGCGCGATGTGGCCGAGACCCTGCTCGCCGGTGACGAAGCGGTGCCCGTACGGGCTCACCACGCGGCGGTGCTCCAGGGCCGTCCCGTGGAACACTTCCAGCGTGGTGCCGGACGGATCGGCGAACGTGATCAGCTCCTGTACCCGGCGGTCCGCGAGTTCGTCGGCTGTGCCTTCTTTGTACGGAACGCCGGCGACGTCGAGCCTGTGCCGCACCTCCTGCAGGCCGGCCGCGTCGGCCGTCTCCCAGCCGATCGCCTGGATCCGGTCGTGCTCGCCGGGCTCGATGACCAGCCGCGCGGGGAAGTCGTCCATGCGCAGGTACAGCGCCTCGGCATTGCCACCGGCGCCCTCGACCATCCCGAGCACCTTGACGCCGAACACCCGCCACGCGGGTACGTCGCTCGCCTCGAATCGCAGATAGCCGAGCGAACGGATGGGCGCCGGTGTGCTCACACCCACGCGTCCTGAGTCTTGATCCCCAACTCGAACTGGCCGAACAGAACTTGAGCTTTCTCGGGGTCGTTGATCGCGTGCACCCGGCCGGAGTGGGCGTCGCGCCAGAACCGCTGGAGCGGAGTGCCGGTCTTGAGCGCCCGCCCGCCCGAGCTCACGAAGAGCTTGTCGATGGCGCTGATAGCCGCCAAGGTGGACCGGACCTGGTCACGGCGCACCCGCAGGCGCAGCGAGATCGGGATCTTTTCGCCCGCCTCGGCCAGTGCCAGCTCCTCGCTGAGGTTGCGCTCGATCTGCAGCGTGGCGGCGTCGACCATGCCGGCGGCCTCGGCGATGCGCAGCTGGTTGAATCCGTCCTCGGCAGCCTTGTTGCCCGAGATGTGGATGCGCTCGCGGGTGTAGTCGACGTAGGCCTTGTACGCACCGTCGGCCATGCCGAGGATCGGAACGGTGATTCCGCACGAGAACACCGACGCGAACGGCAGCTTGTACAGCGGGGCGGTGTTGAGCTCCTGGCCCGGGCCGTAGCACCGGCCGGTGTCGTTGAAGCTGAGCGTGCGGTGCTCGGGGACGAACACGTCCTTGACGATGATGTCGTTGCTACCCGTGCCGCGCAGCCCGACCGTGTCCCACACGTCGACGATCTCGTAGTCAGCCCGCGGCAGCAGGAACGTCCGGAAGTCGGTTGGGGTGCCGTCCTCGCCCATGACCAGGCCGCCGAGCATGACCCACTGGGCGTGATCGCAGCCGGATGAGAAGCTCCAGTGGCCACTCATCTGGAAGCCGCCGTCGACCGCCTTGGCCCGGCCCATCGGGGCGTACGAGGACGAGATGAGGGTCGTGTTGTCCTCACCCCACACGTCCTGCTGGGCCTGGTCCGCGAACAGCGCGAGCTGCCAAGGGTGCACACCCACGACCGAGGTGAGCCAACCGGTTGAGGCGCAGGCACTCGCGACAAGGCGCGCACCACGGTAAAAGTCGATAGGCGAGGCCTCGAGGCCTCCCCATCGCTTCGGCTGCAACATGTTGAACCAGCCGGCTTCTTTCAAGGACTTCATCGAGGCGTCGGGGACGCGGCGCAGGTCCTCCGTCTCTTGTGCACGCTCACGCAATGTCGGCAGCAGATCACGGACCGCCTCGAGCACGTCGGCAACTGAACGCTCGGTCATCGGTTTCTCCCGTTTGTCGGTGATGGCGCATCCGTTCATGGCATGCGGCCCATCACGAGACTAGAACACGTTCTTGTTCCTGTCGAGAACATCTTTCAACACTCCTGGTCCCGGTACCTCGGACAGTTCTGGTCCCCCACTAGCGGAATCGGCTCGATTTCTATAACGTGTTCTCGTACGACGAGAGCAAGACCCAGCTAGTCCTTGGGAGTTGATATGACGCAAACAACAGAAGCCGGCGTCGATCACGTTCGCGCGATCGATCCCGGCGCACCTCCGACCCGGTTTGCCCGTGGCTGGCACTGCCTCGGACTGGCCGATACGTTCCGCGACGGAAAGCCGCACGAAGTCCGCGCGTTCGGCCAGAAGCTGGTCGTGTTCTGCGCCGAGGACGGCACGCTGAGCGTGCTCGACGCGTACTGCCGGCACATGGGTGGTGACCTGTCACAGGGCACCATCAAGGGCAACGACGTCGCCTGCCCGTTCCACGACTGGCGCTGGTCAGGCGAAGGACGCTGCGTCGACATCCCTTATTCCAAGCGGGTTCCGCTGCGGGCGCGCACCAGGGCGTGGACGACCATGGAGAAGAACGGCCAGTACTTCGTCTGGAACGATCCCGAGGGCAACCCGCCCCCGCCGGAGCTCGACATTCCCGAGATCCCCGGGGTCGGCACGGATATGTACGGTGACTGGATCTGGAACACCATCGTCATCGAGGGCTCCAACTGCCGTGAGATCGTCGACAACATCGTCGACATGGCCCACTTCTACTACATCCACTTTGCCTTCCCGACGTATTTCAAGAACGTATTCGAGGGGCACATCGCGACGCAGTACCTCGACTCGCGTGGACGGCCGGACTTCGGTAAGGGCGGTAGTTACGAGAGCCTGCTTCGCTCGCAGGCGTCGTACTACGGGCCGGCGTACATGATCAATTACCTGACGAACGACTTCAAGGGCATGTCCGTCGACTCGGTGCTGATCAACTGCCACTACCCGATCGATGAGAACAACTTCGTGCTTCAGTACGCGGTGATGGTGAAGAGAATGCCCGGCGTCGACGACGAGATGGCGAACAAGATCGCCACCAAGTTCTCCGATGCGATCAAGCTCGGCTTCCTGCAGGACGTCGAGATCTGGAAGAACAAGTCCCGCATCGAGAATCCACTGCTGTGCCAGGAAGACGGGCCGGTCTACCAGTTGCGTCGGTGGTACGGCCAGTTCTACGCCGACGTGGCCGACGTCACCGAGGACATGACCCAGCGGTTCGAGTTCGAGGTCGACACCACCCACGCGATCAAGGCATGGGAACGCGAAGTCGCCGAGAACCTAGCTCGCCGAGATCAGGGCGTGTAGTCGAGCACCCCTTGCAGGGTGTGTCCCCAGTCAGCGATCGGCAGCGTTGGCGGAAGCCCGGCATCCATCCGGACAGCCGAGGTGCGGGCTTCGCGAAACGGGCCTGATGATTTCGGTCGAACCTGCGGATTGCCGCGGAATCGCCGAGATCATCGGTTCAGGGCCATCGCGCCGCGCCGCGATCAAACAAGCCTGTGGGGTGCCAGAACCCGGTGCTTCGCATCTTCCCGGCGGCTTAGGCCGCGACGTGGTATTCGTTGAAAGGGGCTTTCCACTTCGGTGCCGTACGATTGGGACGTGCGCCCAGCGGCAGGGATCGACTACCCGGGCTCGTACGCGGAGCCGCGGGCGTGGTTCGACCAGGACTGGAAGTGCCTGGACTGGCTGCGCTGGCCCGAGGGCTTCATCTGCCCGCACTGCGGCAGTGACCGTGGCTGACGGGAGCTGGACCTGCGTTGGCGTTGTGCTGGCTGCGACCGGCGCGTCGCGGTCACGGCGGGCACGATCTTCCACGGCACCCGCACGCCGCTGACGGTCTGGTTCAGCGCGGCCTGGCTGATGGTCAACAGCAAGACCGGCATCTCTGCCACCCACCTGCAGCGCGAGATGGAGTTGGGCTCGATCCAGACCGCCTGGGCGATGCTGCACCGCTACCGGTCGGTGATGGTCCGTCCGGGTCGGGACCGGCTGCACGGTGACGTCGAGGTCGACGAGTCATTTCTGGGTGGTCCAGAGCCGGGCGTTCCGGGCCGCGGAGCCCTCGGAAAGGTGCTGTTCGCAGGCGCTGTCGAGCTTGACGACAAGCGCTTTGGCAGAGCCAGGCTCGGTGTCATCCCCAGCGCCAGTGCCGTCAGCCTCACCGCTTTCCTGGACGCCAACATCGAACCCGGCAGCCGCGTCATCACCGACGGCTGGTCGGCCAACCCCGCGGCGACCCGGGACCGCTATGAGCACACCGGAACCTCGGTGGCGGCCTCCGGGCTGCAAGCCCACGAGGTGCAGCCGGCGGTGCACCGGGTCTTCTCTCTCTCGTGAAGCGCTGGCTGATGGGCACCATGCAAGGCTCGGTCAGCCCCGAGCATGTACAGGCCTACTTCGATGAGTGGGTGTTCCGCTTCAACAGACGGCACTCCCGCAGTCGCGGACTGCTGTTCCACACCCTCCTGCAGAACGCCATCGCCGGCGACCCCGTCACCTACCAGTCGCTGCGGAAGGCCGGCCGTACCCGCACACCTCCGCCACCACCGCGCGGACTACGAGCCGCACCACCCAGCCTGGACGTCGCGCGGCCCGAACTGCCCTGGCGCAACCGCCCCTTGCCAGTGAGCATCTGACGGCACCGAGATGGAAACCCCCTTCAACACAAATCCAACACCCGCAGCGACCCGCCACCAACTCTCGCCGGATCCGACCGCAACTCCCTCACCAACGCCTCAAAAACCGGCTGAGCGCGCTGCGGGATCTCATAATCCAACGCGCCCAAAACGCGGAAATACTCCCGCGGGTCCAGGCAGTCATAAATATGGTCGAAGTCCGCCTTACCCTGGCCTACCCCGGCACTCACCGTCACTCCGTCTCCCTTCGTTGCCGGTACCCCCTCCCCGCACAGTAACGGGATCACAACCCACACACCGGCCAAGCAACCGAGCCAGGACACACACCGATCCACACCCCCAGGCACCCCACACCAGGCACCGGTCCAATCCCAGGACGTCCCGAAAACCCTCACCCCGCGCGACACACCAACCAACATGAATCGCCCCGGTAAGTCTCCAGACTTACCGGGGCGATTCATGTTGGTCAATGCCGCACTGCAACCTCACGGGGGTGAGGTTGCAGTGCGGCCAGCCTAGCGGTCGGCGTCCGTGTAGACGATCATTCCGCGGATGTTCTTGCCGCTGCGCATGTCGGCGTAGCCGGTGTTGATGTCCTCGAGCGAGTAGGTCGTGGTGATGAGGCCGTCCAGCTTGAGCTGGCCCGCCTGGTAGAGGGAGAGCAGCGCCGGGATCTCTGCGCGGGGGTTCAGTCCGCCGAAGATAGCGCCCTGCAAGTCCTTCTGCAGCAGGGTCAGCTCGAACAGGCTGAGCTTGACGTCGAGGTTGGCGGCGTGGCCCATCCCTGTGACGACGGTGCGCCCGCCCTTGCCGGTCATGGAGAGTGCCTCCAGGACGTTCTCTCCCTGGATGTCCCCGACGGTGATCATGACCTTCTCGGCCATGCGACCCCAGGTCAGCTGATTGACTGCAGCGGTCGCCTCCTCCACGTTGGCGTAGGTGTGCGTGGCCCCGAACTCCATCGACCGCTCGCGCTTGGACTCGATGGGGTCGATGACGACGACGTGCTTCGCTCCCGCCGCGGCTGCGCCCTGCACGGCGTTCATGCCGACTCCACCTGCGCCCATGATCACTGCGGTCTCGCCGGGGCGGACGTCGGCGACCTTGGTGGCCGTTCCCCAGCCGGTGGTCACGCCACAGCCGACCAGGGCCGCGACCTGCAGGGGGATGTCGGGCTCGATCTTCACGACGGATGCCTGGTGGACAGTGATATAGGGCGAGAAGGTGCCGAGTAGGCACATCGGCACGACGTCCTGGCCGCGGGCCGTCACCCGGTAGCTGCCGTCGGAGATGGACGTGCCTGCGAGGAGGCTCGCGCCGAGGTCGCAGAGGTTCTGGTGGCCCCGGGAGCACGGCGGGCACTGGCCGCAGGCCGGGATGAAGGCGGTGACGACGTGGTCGCCCTCCTTTAGCCCGGTGACCCCGGGGCCGACCTTGATGACGACACCCGCACCCTCGTGACCGCCGATCACGGGGTAGGACGCGACAGGGGTGGCGCCGGTGACGAGGTGCTCGTCGGAGTGGCAGAGGCCTGAGGCCGCGAGTTCAACGGTGACCTCACCGTTCCGGGGATCGCCGATCTCGATCTCCTCCACCGACCACTCCTGGTTGACGCCCCACAGAATCGCGCCTTTGGTCTTCATGCTGATGAATTCTCCTTGAGTCGGTACCGCGAGGCCGCCGCCTTGCACAAGCGCCGGATGACAGTCCGCGGGGAAGTCATTGCCCATGAGCAATGACTTCCCCGCGCCTAGGTTGGTATGGTCCTACGATTGGAATATACAGAAGATTGAATCGCCCCGGTGTGTCCGGGGCGATTCAGCTCAGGACGACGCAGCGCAGGTCATCGAGGTTGCGGCAGGCGATCCATGGAATGCACGATCACCGCGTCGCCCTCGCAGCCGACGGCGAGCATGGCCACCAGTTGCGGGCGGTCCACGTCCTTGCCCGACACGCTGCCGGCAAACGTGCGATCGACGACCAGACCGTCGAGTTGCCGTGCGGTGTTCTCGTCCAGGGTGCTCACCCTGGTATCACCGACGCGTTGCCCGCTGATGGTGCCCTCCCCCGCCGAACATGTCAGGTCGGACTCTCAGAACCCGGTGACGATTCTGTCAATCAACCACGATGCCCACCCGAATCTGACAGTGCCGGTGCGCGTCGCTTGATGTCGGGTTGAGGTGTACCCCAAACGGACAGACTCGTCCCGACCTACATCCCGCGTACGGGGCCCTCACCGGGAATCAATGCACTCTGCCGTCAGCCGTTGGCTATCTGCGAGACGCGGCCCGCCGTGATGTGGAGCAGCTCGGCAACGTCTCGTACGGAATAGCCGACCTTGATAAGTTCCGTGACAGAGCTTGCAGTCGAGGCCATGACCTCCGCCTCCTGCTCGGCGATAGCGCGGCGCTGCTGCCCGACTTTCACGGCCTCGGTGATGGCCTGATCTGTGCCGTGGAAGCTGAGTCGCATGTCAACGTCGGCGTTGTCGTCCAGGTCATCCATAAGGATGATGACCTCACGTACGGACTTCTTTAGGCCGGGCAGCGATCTGGCGTACGTGTGCGCGCCCTCGACGGCGGGAACGTCGGCCAGCCACGCGCCGTCCTCGCGGGTGACGCGGACATCGTATGTGGTGCTCATGCGAGCCACTTCCTTCCTAGTGCTGGGGCAAGGTCTCTTTCGATCTTGTGCAAGGTGCCGGTTGGTATGTCGCCGGGGTGCTGTGGAACAGCGGTGCTGACCGTTACGCCGTTGGCCGTGACGCGGTAGCGCTTGTGCGACCCGACCGTTCGTACGTGTTCACCACCCAGTGCCTCGATTGTGCGGTTCACTTCCCGTGACTTCACAAGCCTAAGTTTAGTCGCTAAACAGTGCAAGTGTCAAGTCGCTAAACATGCCCACAGGGTGCCCCTTGCCTCATGTCAGCCGCCCCGACCCGTCCGGTGCCGTCCACCTCGCCGCCGAGCTGCTCGGCTACGGGCGCATCCACCCTCGCCGTCGCCGCCGAGCTCCGATAGCCACTGTCCCGGATAGGGGGCCCCGGATTCTTGTGCGGACGCCCCTTACGGGACTTAGCGACGTTGCGAAACACCGCGCCTCGTGGCCCTCGGATCACGTCCCGCTGCACGATCGGCTATCGGACAGCCTGGTCCGGTCATCGTTCGCTCTCGAGACTCACTCTCATAGCCGATGATCGGGCGTCCGCTCATCTTGGTGATGTGGCTGATCTTGAAGTGCCGATGGGCCAAAGAT
>JADGPH010000151.1 GCA_017882555.1 Thermoleophilia bacterium | reverse complement strand
TCCGGTCCTTGTAAGGTTTGTGCCAATGGCGCAATTGGATGACTCGTACGATCTGGCGCTCGCGGCAGCGTCCCTGCGCGCGGACAGTCCCGACGTTCACGGGCTCTTGCGGGCCCTCTGCGCGGGGCTGACCGACGCCCTCGGTGAACGACTGCACGTGCAACGCGGTGGAGGGCGGCTGCGAAGGTCCGACATCATTACGTCCGTCCAGATCACACTGGCGAACGATCAGTTCGACGCCACGATCGACGGCTCCCTGCTCCGATGCACGGTCGGACATCTCTCCGGCGGGATTCGGATTCGCAGCGAGACGGTCGGCATGGACGAGTGGATCATGAGACTGCTCGGAGCGCTGCAGGCAGAAGCAGCCCATAACGAGTCGGCCCGACAAGCCCTCGAACACATTGTCCTTGGAGGGCACGCATGAGCGACGCGACGAACGACCTGCCCGAGGCCACGGGGCATCGACTCGAGGAGCTTGAACATGGACTCTTCACGTCCGATCTCTCGGTCAACGAATTCCTGCTGATCAAGGAGGTCGGATTCCATCCCGTCGGGTTCGTCATGGGATCGTCGATCTACCACACCGGCTTCCAGACCCGCAAGTGGGGACAAAGCCAGGAACTCACGAAGCTCACCGAGGCGATGTACAACGCCCGCGAGCTCGCGATGACGCGCATGGAAGAAGAGGCTGCCGAACTTGGCGCCGACGGCGTTGTGGGGGTGCGTCTCGACGTGAACTACTACGAGTGGGGAAAGGACGCGGCCGAGTTCATCGCCGTGGGGACCGCAGTCAAGGCCGAAGACGGCGTGTCGCGGCTCAACAAACTCGGAAGACCGTTCACGTCGGATCTGTCGGGGCAGGATTTCTGGACGCTGCTGCAGACCGGCTATCTCCCACAAGGGCTGGTGATGGGAACATGCGTCTACCACATCGCCCACCGCGGCCTTGGCCAGACGCTGAGCACAACCGGCCAGAACGTCGAACTGCCGAACTTCACCCAGGCCCTGTACGAGGCGAGAGAGCTCGCCATGACGAGAATGCAGGACGAGGCCACGCGGCTGGAGGCCTCAGGAATTGTGGGGGTGCGGCTGGAGGAAAAGTCACACCAGTGGGGCTCGCACACCATCGAGTTCCTCTCGCTGGGCACCGCGGTTCGGCAGACATCCAGCGAGGTCACGTTGGCCAAACCAACGACGATCATTTCCCTCGACAACTGATGGGCAACCCGTCGGGCGATCTACCTGAGGCGGTCGAGCGACGATTCGCCGCAGGAGCCTTTTCGTCAGGCCTGAGCGTGCCCGACTTCGCCGCATGTCTCGATATGGGATTCGAGCCGATCGGCCTCGTGCAGGGATTCTGCGCCATGCAGTGGGGCTGGTACACAATGGGAGGCGCATTTCGGCGCGGTTTCTCCCCCTACGGGGGAGCGCCCGGCGACTACCTCGAGAACTACCAGTGCCCCCACGGCATGAGGTCCGCCGAGCATCGAGCGTGGGGCCAGAACTACGAGCAGTCCTGGATCGAAGGGGCCTGGAGGGAAGGCTTCACGAGCGCGTATTCACGCATGCTCGAAGAAGCGATCGCCCTGGGCGCCCACGGGGTCGTGGGCGTGCTCGACACCGTCGGCGAAATCAGTGACCTGGGTGTCATCGAATTCCACATTCGGGGAACGGCGATCCGGGTGACCGGCGCCCCGCCTTCCCCGGTGACCCCGTGGACCACGTACCTGGCCGGACAGCGGCTCACGAAGATCTTCGAGGCGGGCTACGTGCCCGTCTCGATTATCGCGTCGGTCGCCTCGGTACGGGTCTGGGCCTCATGCATCACCGAGTACCTGCTGGAGGGTCTTGGGATGTCGATGTGGGCCGCCAACAGCGGCCCCGCGGAAGTCGAACAGATGGTCAGTGCGCGCACGGCAGCGCGCGAGATTGTGCGTGCACACGCCCGCCAGCAACTGGACGGTGACGCGCTGCACGGCGTCGACGTGCTCGTCAGCGAGCGCGAGTTCGAACGGGGTGACATGGAGATCCAGTGCCTGTTGCGAGGAAACCGCCTCCGGCGATTCAAGGACTTTGATCCCCTGCCTGTGCCGCAACCAACGGTGCGGCTGTCATGACAACTGCAGACGACCCCATGCACGCGCTCGACCTCAAGGCCGAAGTACGTCGGGCGATGGCGTCGCTCGAGACACCCGCCCCCTATGGAGGTTCAACGACCTCGGATCTGTCCATTGACGAAGAGCTCAATCTTCACTCCATCGGCTGGGAGCCGGTGGAACTGGTGAGTGGCCTGTCGGTCGTTTCCGTTCCATGGGGTGCCTGGAACTGGGGTCAGGGTGAGATCAGCGCCGCTTCGGAGGCGCACGAGCAGGCCTTCCGCTACGCCATCGCGCGCCTGCACAACGACGCCGCCGCCGCGGGCGGCCACGGGGTCGTCGGCGTCCACATCGCGCGCTCTGTGCATCCCAGACATATTGAGCTGGCCCTTCTCGGAACCGCCGTGCGCCCCATCGGCGCTTCGGTCGTGACCGAACACGACGTGTTCGTCTCCGATCTCTCCGCGCGCGATTTCACCTTGCTGATGGTGTCGGGGTGGCAGCCGCTCGGTCTCGCCTACGGCGCCAGCTTCGTGTACGCCCCCAGACGGTCCGTCGGCGCGGTCCTGCAACAACGCTCCCAGAACGTTGAACTCACGAACTTCACCGAGGCCATGTACTCGGCTCGGGAGGGCGCCATGGAACGAATGCAGGCCATGGCCCTCGCACTCAAGGGCACCGGCGTCGTGGACGTCACCGTGATCGAGGGCCCAATGCCCTTTGCTCCCCACGCGGTGGAATTCGCCTCATGGGGCACCGTCGTGCGTCGTGCGACAGATGTTCACCGGCGCCTGCACCCCCGGATGGTTGTTTCGCTCGACGATCCCGTCGTGCTGTTTGATGCCCGTACCTTGAGCTGACGCGCCGCCACACCGCTCCGGTGGTGAGGTCCATCGATGCGGATGGATTCGCGCCGACGGGATCCCGAGGTGGACTGGCACGCTGTTCGCGATGCCCCACGCAGCCGCCCCGAAGACGACGGTGCCGAGGCACGCGACCTCTCCGCGGCGCCCTGGCACACCCTGGCGTCGCCGGCACATCCGGCCGGAGCCTTCTCGGCAACACCTATACCTCCGGATCGTCCACGCCGCGCGGCCGAACAGACGTCCTTAGGCCGCCTCGCGCCCAGGCCGTAGTCCAGCCCTGCGGGGATGCAGCCGCGCCGGTGAGCCGCGGTGACCTTCGATGCCGTGAGCTTCCTACGATCCCGCCTGGACCGGCTGGCGCAGGATCGTGCGGAGCTTCTCGGGTGCCGACGTGCGGGGATCACCGAGGTAGATCTCGTGATGTCGGCCACGAGGACGCAAGCCATTGTCGGCGATCGCCTTGTGCAGCGCGACGACACTGATCTGCTCGGTCGCGTAGGGCCCGACGTGCATGATCTGGGCACTGGGGCCCTCTGCCCATCGCTCATATCGCACCGCGTCCAGGGCCCCGTTGTCCTTCTTGGCCCTGACATCGCGAATCGCCTGGTCGATCACCACCCGTTCGATGGGTGGAAGCTGGACGATCATTGCGCGCCACCGCCACCCATCCCGGTCAGACTCGTCCATGCTCGCCTCACCCGCAGCGATGCGTCGCATGATCGCTTGAGCGTCGGCTCCCTCCACCCACCACAGTGCCTCGAGGGGCATGACCCGAGGAGCCTCGCCGATTGTGTGCTTCACAGCGAAGTGCACGCTGTAGCTCACCGAATAGAGCGCGTGGAGGGCATCGGTGAACGCATCGCCGCCCGGGGGACCGCCACCGTCCACCGTGACGAAGCCCATCTCGGGGACCTCGACGAACTCGACCTTCCCCCTGCGGACCCGATAGAGCGCGTCGATCAGCGGATCGCCGCTCGTCTTCCCCGCCATGGTGCGCATCGTCCCGTGTGGCGCACCGGATGGCAAGAGGCCAATACCCCGGACAAATCTGAAGTGCCGATTTCACTGCGACGATGGCTGATCGAGCATGACGGGACCCGGAAGCCGAGGCCCGGGCCGCCAAGGACGGCGACATCGCCAACGTCAACCGACGCGAGGAGACCCTTCGGCGCTCGGGCGGCCCGGGGACGAGCCCGATCGTCCGAGCCAGCTCCGGGCACGAGGGCGATTCTGTTGCAGGGCCACCGCGTGCGCTCTCATCCCCTCACACGCGATGTCGAGGATCGCCAACCGGAGACCCACCGATGCCATGCCCGAACGCTGGCAGTCCACGGTGGTTCGGCGCGCAACGACCGGGGCCCACCCGCAAGTGAGGTTGTTCACACCCTCGGCCGGGAGGTCCGCGCGGCCTCGCCGTACGCGCCGCGGCCGCTGACGCCGCTCCAGGCTGATCTCAGCGGGGCGCCAGGCTGAACATTTCCGACAGATCGAGGCCCAAGTCCGGCACCGACTGTCCGGTCGCATACCGGTAGAGGATCGTGCGCATGTAGATGCCGGCCGTGACTGCCGCCTGGACGACCGCAAAGAGCCCCAGGACGCCCAGTGCCACGACGAGGATCCCGAGCGGCGGGAGCGCCGATATCAGCATCAGTCCGACGAATATTGCCACCACCGGAACCAGGATCCATCCGAGAAACACAACGCCGAATCGGACCGCTGTCCGACCGACGGCACCAAACCGCTGTTCGAACAAGCGGGCTGACTGCTCGACAGCCTGGATCGGCCCGACGTCCTCGAAGGCCAAGACCGGCAGGACCAAGAACGTCGCTACCCCCCAGGCGAGCGCACCCAGGAACCCGAAGACCCGTCCCGCGATCCCCCCGGTCCCGCGCTCGAGGAGCGCGACAAGGGTACCGACGATGAATGCGAGGAACGCCCAGC
>JADGPH010000150.1 GCA_017882555.1 Thermoleophilia bacterium | reverse complement strand
CCTGCAACCAGCCCGACGGTCCCTCGTGGAGAGCCCGGTGCGGTGAGAGCCGCACGCCGGGTTCGGAGAGCGGCATGGGGAAACGGACCACGGGAAACCGCGGCACCGCGCCCCATGCCGACTCACCAGGAAAGTCTCGCACCTCCTTCGATTCCCAGCGCCTCACGGCGGACCAGCCCTCGTGACGCGCAGATGGTTCAGTGCACATCTGTGCGGGGGCGCAACGGCATCACACGCCGAGCGAGCGGCCGATGATCTCTTTCATGATCTCCGTCGTGCCGCCGTAGATGGTCTGCACCCGGCTGTCTATGAACGTCTTCGCGACGGGGTTATCCGCCATGTACCCGTATCCACCGTGGAGTTGCAGGCAACGGTCGATCACCCGTTTCTGTAGTTCACTGGTCCAGAGCTTGACCATCGCCGCGCCGGTTGAATCGAGGCGCCCCATGTTGTGTTCGTGGATTGCCCGGTCCAGGTACGTGCGCGCGATGTCAACTTCGGTGGCGATCTCGGCTAGTGTGAATCGGTTGTGTTGGAAGCTGCCGATGGGCTGCCCGAAAGCGGTACGTTCCTTGCAGTAGGTAAGAGTTTGCGTCAGTGCTGCCTCCGCTCCCGCGACAGCGAGCACCGAAATGTGGAGTCGCTCTTGCGACATGTTCTCCACCATGTAGCCGAAGCCGCGACCTCCCTTGCCCAGCAGGTTGTTCACAGGTACCCGTACGTCTGAGAAGTACAGCTCTGCAGTGTCCTGCGCGCGCAAACCGAGCTTGTCCAGCTTGCGCCCGCGCTCGAAACCGGGCATACCCCGCTCGACCACCAGCAGATTAATACCTCGGGATCCTGGTTGCTGAGTGGACTTGGCGGCGACCACAACAAGGTCTGCCTGGATTCCGTTGGTGATGAACGTCTTGGAGCCGTTGAGCACGTAACTGTCACCGTCCCGGACCGCGGTGGTCCGCATGCTCATCAGGTCGCTACCCGCACCGGGCTCGCTCATCGCGAGCGCGGTGACCAGCTGTCCGGAGCAGAAGCGGGTAACCAGCGCATCTTCTGTTCCGGCGTGGTGAGGCGCGTCAGATAGGGACCGACGACGCTGTTGTGTAGGCCGAAGGTGATCCCGGTTGCGCCGGCCCTGACGATCTCTTCGGAGAGGAGAGCGTGGAACCGATAGTCCTGAACACCAATGCCGCCGTACTCCTGCGGTGCGTTGAAGCCGAGCAGCCCCGCCTCCCCCGCAGCCAGCCAGACGTCGCGGTCCACCATTCCGTCCCGCTCCCAGCGCTCATGATGGGGCAGGATCTCCTTGCTCACGAAATCCCGCACGGTCTCGCGGAACGCACGGTGCTCCGGCTCCAGTTCGCTGTCTCTCATCGGGTCACCTCCAGGTCGGTGCCCAGTGTTCGATGGTTCGCCGCACCACGGTCGAGACCGGATACCCGGCTCATTCCCTCGACATCCAGGTCATCCACGAGGACAGCCTCCGCCAGAACGCTCTCCATCGCACGGAAGAAGGAGCCGATATGAATGATCGTGGAGTCGGCGATTAACTGGACCGACATACAGTCCCGCTTCGGTTCGAAGTTGCTGAAAAGAGTTACGTTCCTAACGGTCCGCGACACCGGAGCGGTAATTTTCGTTTGCGCCTGATTTTGCGCTTGGTTACCCTCGTCCGCCAGCGCTTGGTAGTCGAACTGCTCGTAGTCAAGATAGTTAAAGTAGTAGGAAAAGTCCGGCTCCATGCCCGGCTCACCGCAGATTTCGCGCCTCAGCTCCGCGAGCAGGTAAGGGTCGTAGCTACCGAACCTGTAGGCATGGAAGGCGGCGGTCGCGGTGGCGGCGACGATCGCGCCGAAAGCGCGATCCCGGGGGGTGTCGACCACGACGAGACCCGACTGGATGAAAGTGCCGACGCACGCTCGCGTCTGTGGCTGGTAGCGATTGGAACTGATCACCTGGATCAGGCTCTGGTCCTGGTCCAGGTGAGTGCTCAACAACACCGCCGTGGTGGCCAGGAGCACGTTGGCCCACGACGTCTTGTACCGCGAGGAAAGAGTGGCCAGTGCCCCGACGAGAGCGCCGGAGGTCATAACCGAATCGTGGTGTACGGCAGCTGGACGGTCCTTCCGTGTACGGCGACGCGGCAGGCGTGGCGAGATGCTTCGGAGCTGCTTCTCCCAGTGGCGCAGCGCCCGGCCACCGACCTGTACGGCGTGCGAGTCCTGCTCATTCGTGGCCTGGTCGATGGGGTGGTGCCGCACCGGAGGGAGGATGTTCTCCCAGATGCCCTCCGCTGCGTTCACCATCGCCTCGAACTCGGCGCCCAGCAGCGCCATGCTCCACGCGTCGATAGCCATGTGGTCCACGACGATGACAACGCCGCGGGGGGCGCCTGCCACGGTCACCACACCCGCTCGAACGGGCCACTCCTCCGCGACGTCGAAGTCAACGGCACAGAGTTGCCGACCTAACTCCTCGACGACAGTCGAGATTCCCTCCGCGCCAGCCGTCGCTTCGTGGACGGTGACCCGCACTTCGCCGCGCTCCATAGCGAACTGCGCGAGTTCACCGCGGTCATTGCGCCGGTAGACCGTGCGAAGCGACTCGTGACGCGCCACGAGCATTTTCAAGGTCGTCAAGACACGCTCGGTCCCCAACCCATCTGGTAGGTGGAGCCTGCACGGAGTGTTGGCGGCATTGCGGTGCACCGACGTCTCTTCGAAGTACGCCCACATCCACCGCTGTCCCCACGACAGTGGTCCGGAACGAGAAGGGGTCGTCGACGCGACCGCCACAGAAACTACTTCGTCGGTTGGCACGATTTGTCCTTGATCCTCAGCGCTTCAGTGTTACCAGGCAGCGGCGTCGGGCCAAGTGCGTCGCACCCGCCGCTGGCAGTAGTCCCAGTAGGAGCGGACAGACAGGTCGGAGTAGATGAAATCGCGTTTGCCCTCCACATCCGACAACGACGACGAGTGGTATTCCGACAGTGCTCTCTCGGCGAGTAACTGGAGTTCGCAGGCCCGTTCCAGCAGATGTGCGTACACGGTGGCGTGACGGATGCTCTTGCCGACCACTACTCCACCGTGGTTGCGCAGCAGGACGGCAGGGTGGCTGCCCAGTGCGGCGGCTACCTGCTTCGCGACGTCGATGTCAAGGATGGTGTTGCTCGTCATGGTGAACAAGCCGACGCGTCCGGCGAAGAAGGCTCCGTCGTGGGAGATTGGACGCAGCGGCAGATTCCCTGCTCCGAAAATGAGGGTATGAGGTGCGTGACTGTGAACGATGGCGTTCACATCCGGTCGTGCCGCATAGATGGCCTGATGCAGGGGGAGCTCAGGTGGGGCCAGGGGGTCAACCTGGGCGTCCGGGTCTACCGAAGCCGTCACCACGTCTTCGGGCGTGCACTCGTCGAATCCCTGAAGCGCCGCCTTGATCGTGAATACCGGCGCCCCCGGTATCCGGGCGGACACCTGCCCCTGATTGAAGTCGTCATGCCCGCCGAGCGAGAGCGAGCGCGCGGCCACAGCCAACTGAATACGTAGGCATCTCTCCATCGGCGTCGGTTTCCTCCCTGCACTCCCGCCGTGCTCCGGCCTGATGGTCAATGTCTCGGTCATCGGTCGCTCCTGACAAAAGCCTGGTCGTAGATCTCCTGCATCGGTATGAGACCCGGCGCCACACCACTGACCCGGGTAGC
The DNA here is from genome assembly GCA_017882555.1 of Thermoleophilia bacterium. Lineage (GTDB taxonomy): Bacteria > Actinomycetota > Thermoleophilia > Miltoncostaeales > Miltoncostaeaceae > CAITWD01. Next base: position 6,195 of record JADGPH010000150.1, on the reverse strand, counting down.
GGCGATGAGCGCTCCGGCCGCGGCCGCGCGCAGGTCCCGAACATCGTGGTGAAGCGTCAGCGTCTCCCAACCGAAGGTCAACTGCACGGCGTGTTCGCTCACCGGCAGGCCGGTGCGCATCGAGACGACCTCGTCCACCGGACATCCCGTGCCCGCCTGCCACCTGTTTCCCAGCGCAGTTGCGGTCGCGCTGGGTGCGTCGCGCTTGCCGACCGGATGCCGTTCCGAGATCGCAGTATGCGGCTGGTCGGGAAGCACGGCGTACAGGCCGGCCGCCAGGTCCACCATTCGGGCCTGCAGCCAGTGGCCGACGGAGAGGTTGGGTGCTACGACGACCGGCACGTCGCGGGAGAGCGACCGGAGCAGATTGGCCTCCGGGTCACCGAGGTCTGAGACGCACTCGATCAGCGCGGCTCCGGTCGCCCTGCACTCCTGGGCCACCGCCGACAGCGCGGCGGGGTGGCTGACATCGACGATCGCGGTCGGATGAACGTGTCCCACCCAGCCGGAGCGCGAGCCCTCCAGCACCGTATCGATCCCACGCTCGTTGGCGAGTTGCCGAACCGCCCTACCGAGCCGCCCGGTCGACCCGACGATACCCAGCCGTACTCGGTCAGGCACTGACCTGGATCCCCTGCTCGGTCAGATAGTCGGCGAGACCCGCAATCGTGTCCAGGTAGGCCACATCGCCCTCCATGTCCACGTACACCCCGAACTCGTTCTCCACGGCGTCGATCAACCGCAGGTAGGCGAGCGAAGTCACCCCCAGATCCCTAAGAGTCACCTCTGCGCTCATCGCCTGCTCAACGCTTACTGTGCCTTCGCAAGACTCGGCCACCAGGTGCGCGAGTCTCGTCTTCAGTGCGATATCCGTCAGCATGTCAAACCTTCCTGTTTCCTCCGTTGTGTCGAGGGCATTACGTCACGGCCTCACGTCTGGCCCGCAGATTGCGGACGATTGCGCGAACCGCCTCGACCGGGGTCTTACCTATGCTGTTGCCGGGAAGCGCGTCGACCACGAAGATCTGCTCTGGCGCCTTGAACGCGGCGAGCCGCGCCAGGCACGCGGTGCGCAGATCCTCCGCGTGCAGGCCGTTCCCGCCCGCGACAACAGCGACGACCATGTCGTCTTCGTTGTCCTTGCTGTCTCCCAGCACGACCGCGTCGGCCACGCCGGGCAGATCCCGGAGAAGGTCCCGTACCTCGATCGGGTCGACCTTGCGACCGCCGATATTGAGCGTCCTGCCGCTACGGCCGGCCAGGACGAGGTGCCCGTCCACCAGGTAACCGTTGTCTCCCGTGCAGTAATGACCCTCGTCGTCCAGCCGGCTCTCGAACACCGACGGAGCGTTGAGGTAACGGGAGCCCATGGACATGCTCCGCACTCGGATCGGGCCGGGGCGATCTCTGGTCCCCTCCGTCCGGAAGCTCACGCCTGGCAGGGCGATGCCTAACCCCGGCCCCGATCCGGGCTCTGGGTCAAAGGTCAGGGGCCCGGTCTCGGCCACCCCGTAGTAGTTGCTGACGGTGAGACCCGCCGATTCCCTCAGTGCGGCGGCGGTTTCCGCTCGCAGCGGGGCGCCGGACGACACCGCGATCCGCAGCCGCGCCATATCCTCGGCTTCCTCGGCCTCCATGCCGCGGCGCGCCATCGAGTCGTAAAGCGCAGGAAATCCGGTCAGCCGCGTCGCCCGCGTGCGACTCAGCAGCCTCACGACGTGGCCCGCGCTGGGCAGCCCGGTAGCAAGATGCAGCGAGGCGCCGCTGAGGAACGCGGGAAGCAGTGAGGTATTGAACGCCAACCCGTTGGAAAGTCCAGCGAAGCACAGGATCCGGTCAGATGGCGCCAGCCCTGTCCCGTCGGCCCAACTCGTGGCTGCACCGTAGACCGCAGCCCCGGAGAACTCGATGCAATTCGCGAATCCGGTTGATCCCGAAGTGAACCGGCACACCTCGGTGGCGTCCAGGAGCTCGTGTCGCTCCGTGGGTTCGTAGCATACAGCCGAGACGGTCATTCCCGCGATAACGCCAGCGGTGCTCACTGGGGACCGCCCGGGCAGTGCCCGGTCATGCACAACCGCGTCCAGCGAACAGCTTTCGACGATGTGATCGATTTCGGCGACGCCCATGGAGGGGTCGATGAGGAACGGCACCCAGCGCTGACGCAGAATTCCCAGGTAAGCCACCACGTATTCCGTCGAGTTGGCTGCGTACAGGCCGATCCGGAGCCTGTCGTGGTGGTCCGGCCAGCCCCCGCGCTGCCCGTCGACCCACTCGCCTAGCCGCTCGGCGAAGGTACTGCTCGCCTCGACCAGGCTGCCGTAGGTCAGCTCAACGCTGCGATCCGTCACCGCCGTACGGTCGCGGTGTGCTGTCAGTGTTTCGACGATCAAATCGCTGAGCGTCACATGTCCTCTTCCCTGTCCTACTGTCCGTGCGCATAAGCCGACTGCAACCTGTCGTACTTCTCGCCCTGGGCGCCGTCGAGCCCCAGCGCCATCACATAGAGCACCTCCCGATCCGGGGAGAGCCGCAGAATGCTTCTCCATCGCGCCTGGTCGAAGCCACCCAGAGCCGTCACCCCGAGGCCACAGCGGGTCGCCCCCAAGTAAATGAGATGGCCGGCCGCTCCGGCTCGGAAAAGCGCCTCACGCAGCAGGTACGGGCGCATGGGATCCACGACGTCTCGCCGCGCCGCATGGAAGACCACGAAGGCCGCCGCGTTTTCCAGGTAGTGCTGGTTCATGCAGGCCCGCAGCACCATGCCGCGATCTGAAACGGGATTCCGGTCGCTGATGACTCCATGCACATGCCGCTCCGCACCTTCGACTGAAAACGGCAGCACAGTCATGGAGACGTCATGCCGGGATGGGCCAGCGCCACCGGGAAGGTCGCTGGGCAGGGCGACGTGCACCGTCGACACGGCTTCAGCCAGTTGTTCGAACGGCACCGCGCCGCGGGCGAAGCTTCTGCTCGAGCGTCGGGCGAGGGAGAGCGTGCTCCATTCACCTATGAGCCGGGATTTATCGGTAACCTGTTCCGACGCCTCCGCGCCCACCAGCGGTCTTGACACCAAAGCGCCCTGAACACCGGAGGATTCGGGGAGCCCGTCCGGCAGGCTCGCCCAACACATTTCCTCGAACTCGTCATCCACCCCGCGCGGAAGATGCCCGATCGGCATCCGACTGAACGACCATGGTGCGTCGGTGTAGATGCCTGTGGGTGGCGCAATCGTGAGCACCGAGTGCACCTCCCGGTGGCGCGCACCATGCCCGAGGCCAGCGTTTAGTGCCCGCCGCGGGATCCGCAGCCGCACACTCGCTTGGGCGCCAAGGGAGAGTGCGATACCTAGCAGATTGGTGGCAAGGTGCGCGGCGTCGATCTGTGTGTACACGTAGCCGCGCGGCCCGTACTTTCGCATGGAGAGCCACGGCCTGGTCACGACAACTATGTGGGCGCCTAACGCACCGGGGTCGGGAAGGCCAAGATCGAGCGTCCGCCGCAGCGCCGAGGGGTGCCCGGTCGTGCGGGAACAGATTCGGCGCACGGTATCCACGGCGAAGGCGGCGAGTTCCGCGCTGTCGTGGGCGATCAGGTAGATCTCGTACGGATGAATCGCGCCCGCAGACGGCACCGCCCGGCGGACGGTGTCGCGGTCGGGCGCCACGTCGAGAAAACCTGCCTGCACGACCCGTAACGCCCATTCGGCGCCCGGGCTCTGCGGAAGATAGGAGTCGTCCACCGGAACCGGCCCCGTTGACATCATCCGCGCCCACAATTCCAGCAGTGCGGGTTGTGTTCGCGGGCCCGGTGTCGCCGGCTCGCCGCTGGCGGCAGTCAGTAACGCCGCGCGCGGGGTGAGTTGCTCGCCCGACGTCATCGTCGCCCTCTGGACAGGATCGCGTTCAGGCCGACGACGAGTACCGGAAGCGTGAGTACGGCGCACACCACGTTGACCGCCGCAAAACCCCACTCCGCGACGATCCACCCCGCGCCAGCCAGTGCCGCAGCACCGAAGAACCAAATCAATATGTCCATCAGACCTTGGGCCGACGGACGAACGTCGACCGAAATCGCCTCGGTAAGTAAACCCGATCCCGCAATGAATACGCACGACCAGGCGGCTCCGACGAGGAATAGCGCAATGCCGAGCTGGACAGAGTCGTGGCCGCCCGCTGTGGCCGCGAGGCCGAGCGCCAGCAGCATCACTACGCTCGACGCGGTCAGCATCGTGACCTTGCCGAGCCTGTCGGCGGCCCACCCGATCAGTGGAGAGATCGCGAACATCCCAGCCAGGTGTGCACTCAACACGACGCCGATCGCGCCAAGGCCGCTGCCGCCGCGCCCCATGTGCAGCGGCGTCCAGCTCATCACGGCGATCATGACGATGTGCACCGTGATGGTCGCGACCAGCGCGTAGCTGGCCTCCCACGAGTTCCGGATCGCGATGAATCCGGCCCGTAGGTTACGCCGTGGCTTGACGGCCTCCGTATCGTCCGGGGTTTGGGTGAGCGCGATCGCACGCGCGACCAGTAGAGGATCCGGGCGCAACCACAGGAAGGTGACCAACGCCGCCACTGCGAAACCGGCGGTGGCGATCATGTAGGCCCCTGCCCAGTCGACATAACCAAGCCTCTTCGCCAGTACCGCGCCTAGCGTGACGGTGTTGGGGCCGAGTACTGCACCAACGGTGGAGACCCACACCACCAGAGAAATGCTGCGGGACTCGGTACCCTTCTCCGCGAGATCCGCCGCCGCGTACCGCGCCTGGAAGTCGGTCGCGGCGGCAACGCTGAACAGCGCACTGCCGACGAGGAAGACGATGAAGGATCCCGCCACGATGCCCACGGTGCACATCAGCCCGCCGATGGCGGCAATTAGGTAACCGGTGCCGAGGCCGGGGCGGCGGCCCCAGGTGTTGGTGATCCTTGTCAGTACTACGGTCGCGGCCATCGCACCGAGGGTCGAGATGGCACCCGCTACCCCTGCGACGGTGACCGATCCGGCCAGCGACGTCGCCACCAGGGTGCCTACCGCGAATCCGGTTGAGACGCCGAAGCTGCCGAAGACCTGGCCAAGCAGCAGGGTGCGTAGAGTCCGACGTCTAAGCGGTGGAAGATCGAAGGTGGACGCCGCCGAGACGGTGGAGTAGGTCACGAGGTTCTCTTTCCGCTTGGGCGTGGGCCGATGCCTAATGTTGCGGGATAAGGTAAGGACTGGATGGACCTCCAACTCATTCCGGGCGGCCGGGTCAGAACTGACCGTTCCAATATTCGTACGCGAATCCATATTCGTACGCGAATCCATCTGGCTGCCGGGCCCACGGATGCTAGGCGGTGCGTATGGCATCCGTTGTCCGGATATCCATCACTGACGGTCTTGAACCGGAACTCTCACCTACACAGTCGTGATAGCGGTAGTCGATCCAGATCCCGGCGCTGTACGGGAAGGCGGCAAGACACGATTCGCTCATGAGGCGGTCTCCAGCAACCGGTTAGTCACTGGTACTGGTTCTACGGGGCGAACGGCTGCAATAGTTCACGTCATCGAGATGTTTTTTGGAGTTCTTCGACGGCGCGGCAGGCCGGGGAGTCGGGGAGAGCCGGGAGGGGTCCAGTTCATGAGCAGGCGTGTTGAGCAGTCAGCCAGGTTCGTGTGCTGACATGGCGGGCGTCGTCGGCAAAGCCGACGGCAACTGGTCAGGTCCGTCATTTATGGACGGCGGTTTCGTTGATGAGGTGTGTCCGTAGGTGGACCTTCGGCAAGGCGTTGCGAGGGGGCGGCCTGAGCGTGCTGTGCGTAGAGCCGTGAACCACGCCAAGCGCCCCACTGCATGCCGGGGTTGGACCGTGCCCGGTTTGGTGGGCGCCCAGTCCCCGCAACCCGGCATTTGGCCGCAATCGAATTTCTCAGAGAACTTCTGGGTCAAGTGAACTATTGCGGCCGTTCACTCCGTAGAACCCAGTGATAGCCGGTGGGACGAGGGGTGGTGGTCCAGTCACCTCGTGCCAGCCAAACCGGGGAAACCCTAAGAAGCAGGCGGGTTCGCCCTCATGACTGTCGACTCAGGCTCCGGCATGGTCGTGATCTGGAACGGTTTGGAGCAGGGCTGCGGGAACCGCGTTGTTCGCCGCCGTCAGTCGTGTAACGAACCAAACCTCACGCGACGCCACGAGGGTTTGGATGATTTGATGG
>JADGPH010000149.1 GCA_017882555.1 Thermoleophilia bacterium | reverse complement strand
CGGTCTGCTGGCGGCCTCGTTGATGCCAGCAGACCGACCCGGGTCGTGCGGGCTACCCTTCGACGAGCGCCACCATCGTTTCGGGACGAACCCCGTCGGATTTCATCGCCTCGGCGGCCGTTTCGGACTGCATGAACTGATGAAATGCGTCCAAGTCGGGGATTTCGGCGATCAAACCGACACGATTGGTCTTCAGGGGATCGACGAACGTGCGCACCGTGATGCCCATCGGTCCGAAGACCTCTGTGCGTCGCGGTGACTTGAGCCAATGGTCGACGTCGTCGACCTCGTGAAAGACAACCAGTGTTGGCACTCCGGCCTCGACTTTCTGCGGCTCCCTGGGGAGTTGCGCCGTGGGGGTCAGTCTGGTGCAAGAGGATCGAGTAGGGAACGGTGGACGTCAAGGCCGGCCGCGTGATGGCTCCAAGGTCGGTACCGCGGCGATCCACAGGGCGTGCGACCCCAATTCAGATCCCAATGGGCAGGACGCCCGCGGCGATATTGGTTCTCCACGGGACCTGCATGTCGTGGAGTCGTGCCCATTACCGGGGCGCCAGGGGCTCTCCACGGCATCACCGCGGAGCGTGAATCGTTCGCCGCGGCCGCCACGCCAGGCCGACCGCTCACGTCCCCCGACGGTCGCCCTCCAGCGACTCAGTGCCAGCTGCTTGTCAGCGTTGCGTGTCAACCGGATGTCGCCGCGTGGCATGCTTGGTCGTGGACGGTTGTTGATGGCAGATCCTTGCCCGGAGCGGTGCGTACGGGTGCCGATTGCGCGGTGGGTGCCGGGCGCGTTTGGGGGGCAGGCGTTGTGAATGAGGATCCATCCGGTGCCGCACCGATCTCCGGAGACGAACTCGGGCGTCGTGGTTTTTCTGATGGGGAGCGCTACCAGGCCGCGCGGCCGGACTACCCGGCCGACGGTCTCGATTACCTTGTGCGCTCGCTCGGCCTGAGTGGTGCATCGCGCGTGGTCGACCTGGGCGCCGGGACCGGTATCTTGACCCGTCAGCTGCATGATCGCTTCTCCGAGGTTGCTGCGGTCGAGCCGTCCGCGGGGATGCGGTCGGTGCTCGCGGCCTCACTCAGCGCGGTCACCGTCATGGATGGGCGAGACACCGCGATCCCGCTTCCCGACGACTCCGTCGACGCGGTCTTCGTGGCCCAGGCGTTCCATTGGTTTGACGCCCCGCGAGCACTCGCGGAGATCTATCGAGTGCTCGTGCCCGGGGGCGGTCTCGCATTGCTGTGGAACAATCGCGACGAGTCGGTCGAGTGGGTTGCGGCGTTGGGTAAGGCGATGCGATGGCACGTCCGCCAGCCATATCGGGCCAGCACGGACTACTCGGCGGTGCTCGCCGCCGGACCGTTCACCGACGTTGCGCGACGTCAGTTCGCTCACCAGCAGGTGCTGGATCGGCGCGGGCTCTATCAGCGTGTGTTGACGGTCAGCTATATCTCGGTCATGGAGGAGCGCGAGCGCAACAGGGTGATGGCGGATGTTGCGGCCGTCGTCGAGGAGTTGCCCGAACCCATCACGCTCCCGTATGTCACCGAGGTCTATCGGGCGTCGGCAATCCGGGGGTAGACGGGTGCTGTGCGAGGACCCCTCGGGATCATCGGCCGTGTCCCGCGCCACGACGCCCGCGGCCAAAGTGCTGTCCGGCGGGCACCGCCTGCCGGACACGAGCAGCTTCTTCGGTGGTGCGGTCTGCCGGCGGTGCGATGCGCTCGATGCGCTCGGCGATGACATTGATGTTGCGATCACGCCGTTCGAGGCGCCCCCACACGATCACGAGCGGTTCCGCGCGCAGGATTGTGCGGTGGCGCTCGTAGCAATCGGGGTGCACGATGACGTTGCTCATCCCGGTTTCATCTTCGATCAGTAAAAACAGAATGCCCTTAGCCGTGCCTGGGCGTTGGCGTGCGGTCACCATGCCGGCAACACAGACGCGTGTCCCTGTGGGGAGTTCGCCAAGCTCGCGCGCCGTGCGCGTGTTGGCCGGCAGGTGCGGCCGCATGATCGCGATCAGATGCCAGCCGACAGAAAGCCCCATGGTCTCGTAGTCGGTCACGACCCGCTCGAACCGGTCTTGCTCGACGAGCGTTGGTGCTTCGGCGACGGGGAGGGCCAGGGTGAGCTGGGTGTGGTCGGCATGTTGGATCGGCCGGCTCATGCCCGGAAGCTGCCAGAGCATTGCTCGGCGGGGTTGATCAAATACATCGCAGGCCCCGGCCCGAACGAGCTGCGCGATCTGGGTGCGTTGGAGCGCACTGCGGGCCGCAAGGTCGGCGAGATCGCGAAATGGCCCGCCGGTACCCCGTTCGGCAACGAGCGCCGCCGCTGCGTCGGTGCGTAGCTCACGCACGTATCCGAGGCCGATCCGCACCGCGCCATCGGGGGTGATCGTGCAGGTTGCCTCAGAGCTATTCACGCACGGGGGCACCACCCGGACGCCACGTCGTTGGGCGTCGCGTACGAGGCTCGCCGGAGGATAGAAGCCCATTGGCTGGGCGTTGAGCAGCGCTGCCAGAAACTGGGTCGGATAGGTGCGCCGCAGCCATGCACTTTGGTAGGCGAGGACCGCAAACGCCGCCGAATGCGCTTTGGGGAACCCGAAGTTCGAAAAACCGATCAGTTTCGTGAACACCGTGATGATGACCTCGTCATCGACGCCCCGCGCACGCGCCCCGTCGTGGAACTGATCCCAGAGTTTGAGCATCGCCTCGCGGCTGCGGGTGCGGCTCATCGCGCGCCGCAGGGCCTCTGCGTCCCCGGGGCTAAAGCCCGCCAAGGCCATCGCGACCTCGAGCACCTGCTCTTGGAACACCACCACACCGAGCGTCTCGCGCAGCACCGGCTCCAGCAGCCAGTGGTCGTACGGGGGCACGAAGTCGGGATCCGCCCGTCGGGCGCGCCGGTGCTGGACATAGGGATGCACGGCGCCACCGGAGACCGGCCCGGGGCGGATGAGCGCCACCTGCACGGTCAAATCGTCGAGGTTTGCCGGTTGCGTTTGCAGCAGGCTCTGCATCTGAGCTCGGCTTTCGATCTGGAATGTGCCGACGGTGTCGGCGGCCTGGATTTCGGCGTACACCGCCGGATCCGAGAAGTCGATGCGCGACAGATCAATGGTGGCATGGGCGGTGCGCGCAATGAGATCGACGCACTCCTCGACGGCCGAGAGCATCCCGAGTCCCAGCAGGTCGATCTTCACAAAGCCCGCATCCGCGCAGGAGTTCTTGTCCCATTGGCAGATCTGGCGTTCACGCGTCGCGGCGGGCACCACCGGCACCATCTCCACCAGCGGCTGGGCGCTGACGACCATACCGCCCGAATGTTGGGACAGATGACGCGGCAATCCGGCGGCCTGGGCGGCCAGAAATATCAGTGCCCGCCAGCGTGTTGAGCGCAGCTTCGCGGCCCCGTCGGGCAGTCGTAGCAGTTCTTGTTGCAGATCACCCGCCTGCGACCAGCCATCGGCGAGTCGTGAGAGCCGTGTCAGGTCGGCCTCGGGGAGCGCGAGCGCCCCGCCGAGTTCGCGGATCGCCATCCGGGCTCGAAAGGTGGGAAACGCCGCCACGAGTGCTGCGTGTTCATTGCCGTATCTGCGAATGATTTCGACGATCAGGCGCTCACGGATATCCCGTGGAAAATCGAGATCGATATCGGGCACCGAGGCCATATCGCGATTGAGGAACCGACCGAGAAACAGGTTGTTGGCGATCGGGTCGATGTGTGAGAGCCCCGTCAGGTAACAGATGATCGATCCCACCGACGACCCCCGTCCCCGGCCCGGGGGAAGCTGTCGTCGGGCGGATCCGGCCGGGCGCACCTCGAGTGCGACATCGCGGGCGAGTTCCAAGATGTCGCGGTGCAAGAGAAAGAACCCGGCAAGTCCATGGTGTTCGATGAGCGCGAGCTCTTGATCGAGTCGCGCGCGAGCGACTGCGCGACGTGTGGCGTTGGGGTAGTGGGCGCCGAGCTGGTAGATGCAGATGTGCGCAAGCGCGGTCTGCGCGGATGCGCCAGGATGTCCGGCGACAAAGTCGGGGAATCGGTAACCGAGATCGCGGGTGAGATCGAATGCGCAACGCCCGGCGACTTCATTGGTGGCCATGATGGCTTCGGGGATCTCTGCAAAGATCGCGGCCATCTGCTCTGGGGTCTGCAGGACCGCGGTGCGATTCCCGCGTCGCGCCTGCTCGGAGCCATCGAGGGTCTGACGGTGGCCAATCGCCACAAACGCGTCTTGCAAAAAGGCACGGTGGGGGTGATGGGCATGCACATTCCCGGTGGCAACGACGGGTACCCCGGTGGTGCGCGCCAGTTCACGCAAATCGCGAACAAGCGTGCGACCGCCACGCAGTTGTGGGCGCTGGAGCTCGATATAGACGCACCCCGGCCCAAACCACTCCACTAGACGTGCCATCCATACCACGGCCTGCTGGTGCTGACCGGCGGTAACAAGGCGCGGAATGAGCCCTTGACGGGCACATCCGGTGAGGCAGATCAGCCCGTTGGCAAGGGGTCCCAGGAGTTCTGGATCAAGCACGGGTACGCCGGCTCGGCGATCACGTGCCTCGCGTGTGTGGGCGTGGGCGATCGTGATGAGTCGGCACAGATTGGCGTATCCGGCGGCGGTGGCCGCAAGCAGCGTGAGATGGCTCTGGTCAGCAAGGGTGATCTCGCATCCGGTGATCGGTCGGAGGCCCGTATCACGTGCGGCATGCGCGAACGCCAGGGACCCACACAGGCCGTCGTGGTCGGTGAGCGCCATGGCCTCATAGCCAAATGCGCCGGCGGCTTCCGCGAGTTCTTCAGGTGCGGATGCGCCATCGAGAAAGCTGAATGCCGAATGGGCATGAAGTTCGACGTAGGGAGCAGACATCGAACATATGTTCGCATACTCCGCAACGACCCCCAAGGCGCCTGCATGCGTGCGGCAAACCTGTGGGTGCGATGCGCTAGCCCACGACCGTTTGGGTCATCAACACCACGTTGAGCCCGATAATGCCCACGGCCACGAGCCCGCTCGCGATCGTGGTGACACGGCCGCTGGTGAGGCTGCCCATGAGCGTGCGCCGTCGCGAAAAGATCACCAGCGGGACGAGCGCAAACGGAATGCCGAACGAGAGCACGACCTGGCTCAAAACAAGGACCTGAGCGGGATTGACGGCGATCGCCAGCACGATGAGAGCCGGGGCCATTGTGATCGCGCGCCGCAGAAAAATCGGGATTTGTCGGCGCAGGAAGCCCTGCATGACGACCTGCCCGGCCAGAGTCCCAATCGACGACGAGGAGATCCCCGAGGCAAGCAGCGCAATCCCGAAGATGAGCCCGGTGTGGTGATGCAAGGCATGCTCAAGCCCGGCCGAGGCCGTGTGCAGATTGCTCCCGGCGTTGGTGATCCCATGGTCGTGGAACACCGCGGCGGCGATGGTCAGCATCGCCATGTTGACGACCCCGGCGATTCCGAGTGCCACCACCACGTCGACGAGCGTAAAGCGGTAGATGCGTCGGCGTGCCTCCGGGGTGCGGCCCACGAGCCGGTTTTGGGTCAGCGCCGAATGCAGATAGATCACGTGGGGCATCACGGTTGCCCCGATGATCCCGACCGCGAGCAGAAGCGCGGGGGCCCCGGAAATCTTGGGCACCAGGCTGCCATGGATGACCTGGTGCGCGGCGGGGCGCGCGAGCACGATTTGGATCGCAAATGCGGCGACGATGACCCCGACGAGTCCGGCAATGACGGTCTCAAGGCGGCGAAAGCCAGCCGCTTGGAGACCGAGGATGCCGAACGCGGCCACCGCCGTAATGAGGCCGCTCAGAAACAGTGGCAGCCCGAAGACGATGTTGATGCCGAGTGCGGCGCCCACAAACTCGGCGAGGTCGGTCGCCATGGCGACGATCTCGGCTTGGATCCAGAGTCCAATCACGACCGGGCGGGGAAAGTGCTCACGACAGAGTTCGGCCAGGTTTTGCCCGGTCGCAACGCCGAGTTTGGCGCTCATGGCCTGCACGAGCATTGCCATCAGGTTGGCGACGATGATCGCCCACAGCAGCTCATAGCCGAATTGCGATCCGGCGGCCATATTGACGGCAAAGTTGCCCGGGTCGATATAGGCCACGGCCGCGATGAAGGCGGGACCGAGGAAGGGGAGGTACCGGCGGACGCCGCGACGGTCGCCACGGAGCGCGCGCGCGGCGGCGTCGATGACCCGCGACTCACCGGGAAGCGCATTATCTGCTGGGGTCAGGTCGCCGAGACGGCGGCGGGTGGTCGTGCTCACTCGGTGCGCTGAACGAAGATCAGGCGGGCGAGCTCCGGACCGATCATCTGGTCGTGGGTGCCAATGTGTACGCGTTGGCCGGCACCGAAGGGTTCGCGGGTGATCACGCGCACGGGAAGTCCGGGCGCAATCCCCTTATCGGCCATGTACCGCAGCGCTTCCGGGTGTGCGTCAGAGACCCGTACGAGGATCCCGATCGCGCCCGGTTCCCACGACTCCAGCAACTCCAGCACGTCCTTGTCAGGGTCAACTTCGTCGTCGAGGGCAGGGATCGGATCGCCGTGCGGGTCACGCTCTGGACGACCGAGCGCCTCCCACATCGCCTCACCGACCCGAGACGAGACCGCGTGCTCCAACAGATCCGCCTCTTCATGGATGCAGTCCCATGGCATTTTGAGGGCGTCCATCAAGAAACGTTCGATGATGCGATGGCGGCGGATAACCCCTCGCGCGACCCGTCGGCCGGCAGGTGTCAGGCGTGCACCGCGGCCCGGTGACACCGTCGCCAAACCCAGCTCGGCCAAGTGGCGCAGCATGTTTGACGCCGACGGAGCGGAGATCTCGAGTCGTGCTGCCAGAGCCCCGGTGCTGATCGTGTCATCGGATTGTTGTTCCAAGCGGTAGAGCGCCTTGGCGTAGTCCTCCACCGCGGGTGAGAACGGCAGCGACGCGCGACGGAGCCCCGTGCCCGGGGTGCGTGGCCGCTCGGCGCTCGGCTCCGTGCCCCCCAGCGATCGTGGGTGTAGCGGTTGCACGCCGTATTAATTAGCGTGTCCTAATGCTGAGCACAAGTCTGCGCAAACGATTTCCGGCAATTTCGTTGTCCAGCGCATGCGCTTGAGTCGCGGGCCACGAGTGTCGATACCTCAAACGAAGCGACGCTCAGAGGACCGACCGTGCGTCCGATCACCCCACAACTCGAGCGACTCCCAATCGAACCCAACGTGTCGCGCGGCGAGGGGAGGATCGTGCGCGTTCGAGTCGGTGCCGCGGTTGTTGGGGTTCGCGGCGCGCAGTGCGCAGCGGCACGCCCGGGGCGTCATCCGTCGAGGTCGTGCGCGTGAACGGGCTTCGGGCACGGGTCCCCGGGAATCCGCGTGAGCGCGGGGTGATCGCCATGCTGGTCGTGGGGATCATCGTCAGCGGACTGACCGCGCTCCT
>JADGPH010000148.1 GCA_017882555.1 Thermoleophilia bacterium | reverse complement strand
TCCAGGATCGTGAAGATCTCCTCCGCGGCGACCATGCCGTCCGCACTCGCGTGGAATTGGGCACCGAGCTGACGAATCGGCTGATAGACCTCCGGGGCGAGGATCAAGACCGCAAGCGCCGCCTGCAGACCGATGCCCCCATCGACGAGTCGCACCCCGAGCGCGACGGCCACCATCGCCGTCCCCAGCGCGGCGGCGAGTTCGAGCACGAGCGCCGAAAGAAACGCGAGCCGCAAGGTCGCCATGGTCTCGCGACGGTAATCCTCACCGACGCGCTCCAACACCTCGACCTGTGCTTCGGCGCGGTCATGGACCCGCAGCGTCGTCAGACCACGGACCACCTCGAAGAACCGGCCTCCGAGGGTCTGGAGCGCGGACCACCGCGCCTTGGCTCTGCGCTCGCTCCCCAACCCGATGAGGATCATGAAGATGACGATCACTGGAACGGTGACGGTCAAGATCGCTGCCGAGATCCAATCGGTCTGAGCGACCCAGCCGATTGCGGCGATCGGAACGACAACGGCCAGCATGACTTGCGGAAGGTAGCGGGCAAACACGAGCTCGAGGCCGTCGACGCCCTGCACGGCGACGGTCGCGAGCGCGCCGGTCGTCTCGGCACCGTGCGAGAGCGGACGCGCCTCCAGCACGTGCCGAGCCAGCCGCAGCCGCAACTCCGACATCACCTGCTGCGCCCCAGCGCGCCCAGTCGACTCGAATGCCCACGCGACCACAGCACGACCGACGGCCGCGCACGTCGCCACGATGAGCGCCGAGCGGATCTGAGTGAGACCCGAACCGCGCATTACCACCGGGGCAATTGCCGCAGCAAGGGCAACCGCCCAAACGACGGTGAGCACCGCTTGGATGAGCGCCAGCAGGGCGGCCGCGCCAAGCGCGCGGCGCGCCACCCTGCTCTCGCGCATCAGACGACGTTGCGTGGGTTTCACACCCCTGCACCCGTCGTCGGCGGAGCCGACTCGGTGGGTCCACTCCGACCGACACGCTGCCGGAACACGTAGTAGGTCCAGATTTGGTAGATCAGCACGATCGGGACCAAGATCAGCGCGGTGACCGTCATCACCACCAGCGTGTAGTGGTTCGATGCCGCGTTGAAGACGGTCAAGTTGTACGCCGACCCGTTGCTGTCGACCATCACATTCGGGTAGAGCGCAAAGAACCAGGTCGCGACCACCGCGGCGATCCCGAGGCCTCCGGAGATGAACGCCCATCCGGAACGACCCACGGCCGCGAGGCCCGCGGCGGCGGCGACCGCTCCCATCGCGACGATCGCGGCAATCCACAGACCGACGCTGATCGTCGACGCGTCGGCGAGGGTCCAGATGACAAAGCCGATCACGGCGAGCGCCGCCAACGGACCAGCAATACGACCGATCGCGGCCGCACGCGCCCTCACCGGGTCAAAGGTCTTCAGCTGGAGAAAACTCGCACCGTGGGCGATGCACAACAGCAACGTCGTCACTCCACCGAGCAGCGCGTACGGATTGAGCAGGTCAAAGAAACTGCCCGTGTAGTTGCCGTGGACATCGAGGGAGACGCCCCGAATGATGTTCGCGAACGCGACACCGACGAGCAGCGCAGGCAGAAAGCTCCCGACCGCCATCGCCCACTCCCACACCCCGCGCCATCGCGAGCTCTCGACCTTCCCCCAGAATTCGAACGACACACCCCGAATGATCAATCCGAGGAGCACCAGCAGCAGCGCCAGGTAAAACCCGGAGAACATGGAGGCGTACCAGTTGGGGAAAGCGGCAAACGTTGCGCCACCCGCCGTCAACAGCCACACCTCGTTGCCGTCCCAGACTGGCCCGATCGAGTGGATCACGGCGCGCCGCTCCTCGGGGTTCTTCCCGACGAGCTGCAGGAGCATGCCCACCCCGAAGTCGAAGCCTTCGAGGAACATGAAGCCGACCCACAGGACGCACACCAGCACGAACCACAACGTCTGAAGATTCCATAAGCCGTGCATGATGCCTCCTAGTAGGCCACGTGCAGGTTGGGCTCGACCGTCTGCCCAGCCTCATCGACTTCTGGTGGGGGCCCGGTCTTGACGATCCGCACCGTGAGCCACACCGCAATCGCGCCAAGCACTCCGTAGAGCACGGTGAAGATCACGATCGACACCCAGACGTCAAAGGCCGTAATGCTGGGAGAAACGGCGTTCTGTGTCAGCAGCAGGCCATAGACAACCCACGGTTGGCGGCCCATTTCGGTGAAGATCCACCCCGTGGCGTTCGCAATGAACGGCAGCGCCATCGCGGGGAGCGCGAGCTTCAAGAACCACTTCGCGCGCTCGAGCCGTCCGCGCCACCACAGCCAGACGCCCCAGAGCATGAACAGCACCATCAGGGTCCCGGCACCGACCATCAGCCGGAAGGTCCAATAGGTCACGCCGATGATCGGCTCGTAGTTCCCGGGGCCGTACTTGGCCACGGCCGCGGCCTGCAGCTGGTTGATGCCCTGGACCTTGCCGTTCCAGGAGTTCGTCGCGAGCAACGAAAGCGTGTGGGGAATGGTGATATCAAAAGACGTCCGTGGCGGGTGCTGCTCGAACGGCGCCACGGCAATCAACGAGAAGCCAGCTGGCTGGGAGGTGTCGTAGAGCGCCTCCGCCGCCGCCATCTTCATCGGCTCCTGGCGAGTCATCAGCTGGCCGTTGAAGTGTCCGACGATCAGTGTCGCGAAGGTGGCCAGGACCGCGACCGCGACCATCGCCTTGGCCGAGCGCTTGAACATCTCGATCTCGCGGTGGCGGATCAAGTACCACGCCGAGATGCCCAGGATGATGAACGCGGCCGTCGCGAAGGCACCCAAGACGGTGTGGGGAAACGCAAAGAAGACGGTCGAGTTGGTCAGCATCTTCCAGAAGCTGGTCATCTCCGCGCGACCGGTCGTCGGATTGATCGCGTAGCCGACCGGGTGCTGCATCCAGGAATTGGCTGCCAGGATGAAATATGCCGACATCGCCGATCCAACCGCGGCCAGCCAGATCGTCGCGAGATGCCACCCCTCCGACAGGCGCTTATAGCCGAAGATCCAGATGCCCAGGAACGTCGACTCGATAAAGAAGGCTGCCAACGCCTCGACCGCGAGCGGAGCGCCGAAGACCGATCCCACGTACCGCGAGTAGCCGGCCCAGTTCATCCCAAACTGGAACTCCTGGACAATGCCCGTCACGACTCCTACCGCGAAGCTCAGCAGCATGATCTTCCCGAAGAAACGCGTCAGTCGCATCCACTGGGGATTCCGCGTGCGATACCAGGCGGTTTGAAAACCGGCCACGATCCCGGCCATGCCGATGCTGACCGGCACAAACAAGAAGTGGTAGACGGTGGTGATGGCGAACTGCCAGCGCGAAAGCTCGACGATGCTCATCGGGTCACCTCCCGGCGACCGGCGCGCCGGTCACCGGATCCTGCCCGAACCGACCTCTCGACACGAATCGCGGCCGCCCCGTGCGTCACCTGGGACGTAGCTACGGGCATGGGAACTCCTCCTTGCTTGGGCAGTCGGCGGACGGGTCACCCGCTGGCGTTCGACCGATCGACACACGTCGGAGCGATCTGCCGGGACAGCACACGCAGGGGAGACGTCGCACACCACAACACGGGGGCGGGTACGGGATCATTTGCGACAGCCCCGGGACCCCGCTGAGCAATCGACGAGCTCCAGATTCACCACCGTGGGCGGGATTCACCGATGCGGCGCCCTGGCGCCGACCACGCCAAGTGCCGTCAAGTCTGTGAGCCCACTGTGACACACGCGAATCCTCGCCAGCGACTACCCTGTCGTGCATCGTGGATTTCACGGACCGGTATTGCAGGAAAACCACACAATGCTCATCGCCCCGCGGCGCACCCCGTTGCGCTGCCGATCGCAGATCTCCATCGGCAGGTCATCGTGGCCGGTGGGGCCGGCACGTGCGCATGACCCGCCCCACCATCAGCTAGGCATCAGGTGCCCGTCGAGTACCAACTGGTCACACTCAGCGCTGCGGACGGCCACGTGCATGACGCGCTCTTTGTGATCGACAAGCGCTCGGCTCGCCGGCGCAAACGGATGACCGGCCGACACACTGCCTGCATGCACGTGCACGGCATCATGGGCAACTTCTTGGTCGGCACGTTGCGATTCTTGGCGGCACCGCTCGCCCGCGAGGGCTTCCCCGTATTGATCGTCGAGACCCGCATGGGCAACATCGGCCAACTCGTTGGGCCGGGCATCTTCGATCTCGCCCGCCACGACCTCACTGCGGGCGCGAACTGGTTGCGCGACAACGATTGGGACCACCTGATCTCGATGGGGTATTCGAGTGGCGCATCACTCGCGACGCGCTGGGCGGCGACCGAGCATGTCCCGTGGATGCGCGGGTTGGCCCTCTTGGGCGCGCCCTGGGGGCTGCCGGAGGCGCTCGAGGCCCGCGCCGTCAAGTGGGGAGCACGCCCCAGCTATGAGGACCTCTATGAGCGCGCCAGCGAGGTCGTCAACGACCCTGCCGGTGCCATGGCCGATCGCCTGTTTGTGATCGAGCACAGTCGAGGCCCCTCGGCGCAGCCCCAACATTCCGAGGTCTATACGTACCGGACCTGGTGGCACTCCCGCGGGCCTGAGGCAACGGCAGCCAAGACCCACCTGCAAATCGGCCAGGTCCGAGCCCCCATCCTGCTGGTGCAAGGCACAGCCGACACCATCGTCGCACCGGAAGAGGCCGACGCCCTCGCAGAGGTCGCGCGCGCTGCCGGCAACGATCGGGTGCGGGTCGCGACCATCCCGGGAGCGGATCACTTTTTTGCCGGACGCGAGTTCATCACGATCGACACCGTGCTGCGCTGGATGCGCGAGACCGCATGACGTCCCACCGCGATCCATTTCACCCCCGACAGGTGCTGAGTCCCCCGATCGTGCGCCGTCCCCCGGCCTTCGGCGAGGACGACATCCAGCTGGAAACCGATCTCATCGTCATTCCGACCGAGGACAACCACAGCTGGGACGGCATGATCTTTCGCCCGCGCCGCGGCGCGATCGACTCGCGCCTCGCGGTCCTGGTCATCCACGGCTCGGTCGGTCACTACCTGTCTGGCATGCCACGCCGCCTGGCCTTCCATCTGGCTCAGCAGGGGTATGCGGCCCTGACCGCCAACACCCGCATGGCCAACTACGGGGTGTTTTTCGGGACCGGCCTGCTCGATCAAGCGCAACTGGACATCGCCGCCGCCGTGCGTGCCCTGCGCGAGCGGGGCTTCCGCCGCATCATTCTGTTGGGCTACAGCATGGGTTCGACGATGGTCACCCACTATCAAGCCGTTCATGCACTGCGGGAGGTCATTGGGGTATGCACTCTCGCCCACCCGTTGTCGCTGCCACTCTCGCTGCGGCGACGCTGGGAGCGCTTCGGAAGCATTCCGAGCTACAACGACATGTGCGCCCTGGTGAGTCGGCAACTGGAAGGCACCGATGACCCCGAGCGCGACCGTATCGTCATCGTGCGACGGGCCACCGGACCCTCCGAGCGGCCCGAACAC
>JADGPH010000005.1 GCA_017882555.1 Thermoleophilia bacterium | reverse complement strand
CGAAGTTGGGGGAGGAGGATTCGAACCCCCGCTACCGGGGCCAGAACCCGGCGTCCTACCGCTAGACGATCCCCCATCGGCAGATCGAACGTGGGCACGTTACCACACGACCCCCGAGGGTCTGCGGATCGCTAGGACATCGCAATGTCGGTCGCTTGTTCCCAGTCGCCGTACAGGCGCGCGTAGCGACCGCCTCGCTCGAGCAGTTCGTTGTGTGAGCCCTGTTCAACGACGCGTCCGTGATCGAGGACGACAATGCGATCGGCATTCTTGATGGTGGACAAGCGGTGGGCGATCAGGATGGACGTTCGGCCCTCGAGCAGGACGTTCATCGCCTGCTCGATCCGGTGCTCGGCACGGATGTCGACCGATGATGTCGCCTCATCGAGAATGAGCAGGCGCGGATCTGCGATCAGCGCCCGGGCAAACGCGATCAGCTGGCGTTGGCCTGCCGACAGCCCGGAGCCGCGCTCGTTGACGATCGTGTCAAGGCCGTTGGCGATGGAGGCGAGGATGTCATCGCCACCGACCGCTTCCAGTGCGCTGATGACCTCATCGTCGGTGGCCTCTGGGCGGCCGAAGACGAGGTTCTCGCGCAGGGTGCCGGCAAACAGGTGACCCTCCTGAGGGACGATCCCCAGCTGGGCTCGCAGCGAGTCGAGGCGAACCCCCCGCAGCTCATGGCCGTCGATACGCACCTCGCCCTGCTGCGGGTCGTAGAAGCGTGCGATCAGTTTTGCCAGGGTGGACTTCCCTGCGCCGGTCTCACCGACGAGGGCCACGCTCTCGCCGGCGTTGATATGGAGACTCACGTCGTGAATGACAGGGGTGTTGCTGCGGTACCCGAAGCTCACGTGGTCGAGATCGATCGCGCCCGCGATATCCGGCAGCGCAACCGCTCCGGGCGCATCGTCGAGTTTGGGGAGCGTGCTGAAGACCGACTGGATCTTCTCGAGGGCAGCCATCGCCGACTGGAAGTCGTCATACAGCTGCGAGAGCTGCTGGATCGGATCGAAGAAGCTCGCCAGGTACCCGATGAAGGCCACCATGACGCCAACCTGCATTTGCCCAGACAGGACCCGTTCTCCCCCGAACCACAGGATGATCGCCAGGCCGACACCCGAGAGGAGCTCGATGCTGGGGAAGTACACCGCCGACAAGCGGATCGTGTGCATGTTGGCTTCGCGGTAGTCGGCGTTGGCCTGGCGAAAGGCCGCGCGTGCGGGCTCCTGCCGGCCGAACCCTTGCACGACCCGCACCCCGGCCAGATTCTCCTGGAGCACCGACAGAACCTCGGCGACCGTCTCGCGAGTACGTCGATACGCGCGTGCTGAGGTGACGCGAAAGATCGCGGTGCCGACGCTCAGGAAGGGGAAGATTGCGAACGACAGCAATGCAAGTTGCCAGTCATAGGCGAACAGGATGGCGACCACGCCGAAAAATGTCAGACCATTGACGACGACCGATGTGAAGCCATCGGTGACCAGGTTGTTGAGTGCCTCGATGTCGCTGGTGAGCCGGCTGACGCTGCGACCCGTCGAGGCCCGTTCGTGATAGCCAAGGTCCAGATGCATGAAATGTGCGAACAGGGCGACGCGGAGGTCGTACAGCATGCGTTCGCCGATCCAACTCGACAGGTAGTTCTGCGCGTACCCGGCCGCCCAGCCGAGCAGGCCCGCGCCCACAAACAGTGCGACGGTCACAAACAGCACGCGCTGGTTGCCGGCGGTGATGCCGCTGTCGATGCCGACCTGGGCCAAGGCGGGTGTGGCAAGACCGGTGGCCGCAACCAGCACTGCCAGGAGGAGGGCCCCCAGGATGTGCCAGCGGTACGGGCGCGCAAACGGGAGCAGTTCGCTCAGCTTGCGCACCTCGGGATTCTCGATCCCCTCCATGTCGTCTTCGGGGTGCGGGCCGCTGAGGCGTCGGCCACCACCACCACGGGCTCCGCCACCCATGCGCGTTCCCACTACACGTCCCCTAACACGAGGTCGGGGCGCGCGAGCCCGCTGTCGTGAATCTCGCGATAGAGAGGGCTCCGAGAATAGAGGTCTGCGTGGCGTCCGCGGGCGACGATGACGCCGTGGTCGAGGACGATCAGCTCGTCGGCAAGCCGGATCGTGGAGAGTCGATGGGCGATAATGATTGTCGTGCGCCCGTTCATGACGGCGCGCAGGGCTGCCTGGATCTCGCGTTCGGTGCTTGCGTCGACCGATGCGGTTGCCTCATCCAAGATGAGAATCCGGGGGTCGGTGATGATGGCCCGTGCGATCGCAAGCCGTTGGCGTTGGCCGCCCGAGAGGGTGAAACCGCGCTCTCCGACGACGGTGTCATAGCCGTTGGGTAGCGCATCGATAAAGGCGTCGGCGCGTGCCTGCTCGGCCGCGGCGCGCACTTCGTCGTCGGTCGAATCCGGCCGCCCGTAGGCGATGTTCTCGCGGATCGTCGCGGAGAACAGAAACGGCTCCTGGGACACCACGCCAATCTCACGACGCAGATCGTTGAGGAGCACCTCGCGGACGTCGGTCCCGTCGACACGCACGCAACCGCGGGTGACCTCGTAGTAGCGGGGGATCAACTCGGTCAACGTGCTCTTGCCGGCGCCGGTCATTCCGATCAGCGCGATCGTCGTGCCGGCGGGAATCGTCAGATCGATACCCCGCAGCACGTCGCGACCGCCCTTGTAGGCGAAATGGACATCTTCGAACCGAATCTCACCGGGACCGTCGGGCAGCTTTCGGGGATGATCTGGTTCCTGCACGTCCGGGACCGCGTCCATGATCTCGAAGATCCGCCGGCCACCGGCCACGGCGCGCTGCCCGTTGCCGACGATGTTTCCGATGATCTGGAAGGGGCCCATCAGCAGCGCAAGGTAGAGATAGAACTGCACGAACTCACCCAGGGTCAGATCGTGGCGGATCACCAACGTGCCGCCATACGCGAGGACGACCCCGAGCCCGAGAATCGGCAGGAAGCTCAATAGCGGGGCATAGAACGACTCGAGCCGGGCCGCATCGATGTTGCGCCGAAATGCCTTGAACGACACCGCCGCGAACTGGCCGGTGCGGTAGTCCTCGCGCCCGAACGCCTTGATCACCCGGATGCCGACCACGCTCTCCTCGGCGGCCTGTGCGACTTCCCCGGCTTTTTGCTGGACATCCAGGCGCACCGGGCCACTGCGAC
Source organism: Thermoleophilia bacterium (assembly GCA_017882555.1). GTDB lineage: Bacteria > Actinomycetota > Thermoleophilia > Miltoncostaeales > Miltoncostaeaceae > CAITWD01. The sequence goes on along the minus strand of JADGPH010000005.1, from coordinate 5,791 downwards.
GCGAGTACCGAATCGCGACGGCGAGAAGGGCTGGGCCCACCAGCAACGCCAGCCCGGCGAGCCCGGGATTGATCCAGAACAACACGATCGTGATCAAGATGAGCTGGAGGGTGTTCATAAACAAGAACACCAAGCCGTAGCCCAAAAAGAACCGGACCACCTGGAGATCATTGGTGGCGCGGGACATTAGCTGTCCAACGGGCATCTCGTCGAAGAACGCGAACGACAACCGTTGAATGTGGCCGAACACTGCGTCGCGGAGGTCGTACTCCACTCCCAGGCTAATTCGACCCGCCCAGATGCGCCGGTTGAGGTTGAAGACAAACCGCACGCAGATGATGACCAGCCCAACGATCAGCAGTGGCGCAAGCTGATTGCGCTGGCCGCCCCGGATCACGTCGTCGATCACCAACCGCGTGATGTATGGCAGGCTCAGCGTGCACACCATCAGTCCGGCGCCGAAGAACGCGGACATCGCCACCGCGGTGCGGTACGGGCGCAGGAATGAGATGAGGCGGAGGAGCGTGGGCAAGGTGATTCACCGGTGAACGGTATCGTGCGGTACGGAAGCGCTCAAGATAGATCTGACGACATCCCGGGGTCAGGTGAGGGGACCCGCACGATGCTGGCGGTGCCGAACGTCAGCGAGGGACGCGATCGAGATGTCATCGCTGCGCTGACCGACGCCTGCAGGGTACCTGGCGCGGCCGTCATCAACGCCCACAGCGACGCCGACCACAATCGGACGGTGCTGAGCATCGCCGGCACGCCGGTCGGACTCTGCGATGCCCTCGTTGGGCTTGCGGCGGCGGCGGTCTCGCGGGTTGACTTGCGCTGGCACCAAGGTGTGCATCCGTGTACCGGTGCACTCGATGTTGCCCCGATCGTGGTGCTTGGCCCCGACGACGCGCCGGTGGCTCGAGCGATCGCCCGCGCCGTGGGCGAACGAATCGGGTACGAGCTCGAGGTCCCGGTCTTCTTCTACGGGCAGCTCGCCACACGCCCCGAGCTGGTGCGACCCCACGGCTTGCGGGTCTATGGACGTGAGCGGCTTGCGGAGGAGATCTCGAGCGGCCGCCTGCTGCCAGATGAAGGGCCCGCACGGCTCCATCCGAGCGCTGGATGCGTACTGGTGGGTGTGCGGCCGCCGCTGATTGCATGGAACGTGTGGCTGCCCAACGCGTCGCTGGCCGAGGCGCGCGCGATCGCGGATCGGGTGCGTGAGTCGGGTGGCGGACTGCCCGGCGTGCTGGCGATGGGCGTATATCTATCGGAGGCAGGGATTGCGCAGGTATCGATGAACCTGGAAGACTCACGCGGTACGCCGCCCTGGGTGGTCATGCAGGCGGTTCGCCGCGAGGCTGACCGACTTGGGGTCGAGCTCGGTGAGAGCGAGTTGGTGGGTCTGATTCCGCGTCATGCGTTTGGTCAGGTGAGCCCCAGCGCGCTCGGCCTGCGTCGGTTCTCGCCGTCGCAATTGCTTGAGGCTTGTTGCCCGGCGCTCGCTCGAGACCAGATACAAGGAGTCCGCGATCGCCAAGCGCCGTAAACCCCGCCCGACCGGACCTCCGCCCGCCCGCAGCCCGAAGCTGGACCGTGGTGAGGCTGGGGGGGCGAACAGCCCGGCCAAACGGAAATCTGGCGAACCGGCCCCGCCGTCGACTCGCAGCGTGCTGAAGCGCGCCGGGTTCATTTCGGCGGCGTACGTGTTGGCGCTGGTGCTGCTGGTGCATCTGAATGTAATCGTCGCGGTGTTGGTCGGCCTCCTCGGGATGGGGATCATGGTCCCGATGGGCATGTTGCTGGATCGCTTCCGTTATCGGGCAGCCCTGCGTAAGTGGGAAGCCACCCGGGCCGGTGCCAAGTGAGCGAGGGACGCATCGAGGCACCGCGCGGAACACGTGACGTCTTGCCCGACGAGCACCGCCTGCGTCGTGAGATCCTGCGAGTCGCTGCCGACGCGTTCGCCGGTCATGGGTTCGGCCAGCTGACCACGCCAACCTTTGAGCACACGGAGGTTTTCGCCCGCGGCGTGGGTGCCAGTACCGACATCGTGCGCAAGGAGATGTACACCTTCGAGGACCGTGGCGGTCGATCGATCACGTTGCGCCCCGAAGGCACCGCCGGAGTGGTGCGGGCGTTCGTGGAACACGGCATGCACAAGCTGCCGTTGCCGGTCAAGCTCTGGTATACGGGCTCGATGTTCCGTTACGAAGCACCGCAGTCCGGACGGTTTCGCGAGCACACCCAAATCGGGGCCGAGGCAATCGGGTCCGACGACCCGCTGCTGGACGCCGAGGTGATCGCCCTGGCGGCCGCGATCTACGCGTCCGTGGGAGTGCCGGATCTGCGTCTGCGGATCTCGAGCCTGGGTGACGCTGGGTCCCGCGAGCCCTATCGCGTGCAGTTGCGGGAGTACCTGCTCGCGCAGATCGACGCGCTCCCCGACGACGCACGCCAGCGGATGATCGAGAATCCGATGCGACTGTTTGACAGCAAAGACCCTGTGGTTGCCGCGGTCATGGCGCATGCCCCGCGGTTGGCCGACAATCTGTCGGACGCGGCCACCGACCATTTTGGCCGGGTCTTGGCCGCGCTCGATGCTGTGGGAATCGCATACGAGCGCGATTCGTCACTGGTACGCGGGCTCGACTACTACACCCACACCGTGTTTGAGTTCACGTGTGATCGACTCGGTGCGCAAAGCGGTATCGGAGGGGGCGGTCGCTACGATGGGCTGGTCCACCAACTTGGCGGACCCGAGCTGTCCGGGGTGGGCTTCGGCTCAGGCATCGAGCGCATCGTGCTGGCATTGGCCGCTGCGGGGATCGAGCCGCCACCGCCGAAAATTGATATCTACTTCGCGGCGGTCGATGATGAGTCGCGGCGCGAGGTGTTTGCGATCATGACGCGGCTACGGGCCCGCGGCCGGTCCTGCGACGCAGATCGCGTCGGGCGGAGCCTGAAGGGCATGATGCGCCACGCGGCGGGCATGGGGGCCAGTCGGACCGTCATCCTGGGCCCGCGTGAGCGCGAGCGTGGAGTTGCCGTGATCCGTGAGATGCAGACCGGGGACCAGATCGAGGTGCCCTTGTTAAACCTGGAGAGAGCGCTGTGATCGGTGCCCAGCAGTTTCGTACGCATACCTGTGTGGGCGCCGTCGCGGCGAGCGGGGGATCGGTCCGGGTTGCCGGCTGGGTCCACCGTCGCCGTGACCACGGTGGGGTGGTGTTCATCGACGTGCGCGATCGCAGCGGTGTGCTGCAATTGGTGATTCATCCAGACGCCAGCGCGGCCCTTGAGGTCGCCCAGCGCCTCTCGCCGGAGGATGTGATCAGCGCGATCGGCACCCTCGTGCCACGTGCTCCAGAGACCGTCAACGCGCGGATTCCCACCGGCGGGGTGGAACTTCGGGTGAGTGAGCTCACAGTACTTGCCGAGGCTGCACCGTTGCCCTTTTCGGTCGAGGACGACCATACTGAGGCCGGCGAAGAGCTGCGCCTGACCTACCGCTACCTGGACCTGCGCCGCACGCGTCGACTGCGGGCGCTGGAGTTGCGCGGCCGCGTCGTGCGGGCGATCCGCGGCATCCTCGAGTCCGAGGGGTTCCTCGAAGTCGAGACCCCGATGTTGACGCGCTCGACGCCGGAAGGCGCGCGCGACTTTCTGGTGCCCTCACGGCTGCAACAGGGTGCGTTTTATGCGCTGCCCCAGAGTCCGCAGCTGTTCAAACAGCTGTTGATGGTGGGCGGCATCGAGCGTTACTACCAGGTGGTGCGCTGCTTCCGGGACGAGGACTTGCGCGCCGACCGCCAGCCGGAGTTCACCCAGGTGGACATCGAGGCATCGTTTGTCGAACCGAAGGACATCCAGGGGCTGGTCGAAGCGATCCTTGTCGCAGCGTGGGAGCAGGCGGGGATCACGCTGGCGGCACCGTTCCCGAGGATGACCTATGCCGAGGCCATGCGCAGGTTTGGGAGCGATCGTCCTGATCTGCGGTTCGCATGCGAGATCCAGGACTGGAGCGCCCCTGCAGCGGCCTCGGGTTTAGGGGTTTTTGGGAGCGTCGTGGGTTCGGGGGGCGTCGTCCGGGCGATCGTGTTTCCGGCTGCCGGGGCGGGGTTGTCGCGCAAGGATCTGGACGGGTTGGTCCTCGAGGCCCAGGACCTGGGTGCCAAGGGACTTGTGTGGGCGGTGCCCGGGCCCGACGCGACGCTTCGCGCGTCGGTCAAAGCCGATTTTCTGGCGGAGCTGGTGGACGACGTTGGTGCCACACACGGCGATTTGATCGCGTTGGTTGCCGACCGCGAGTCCGTGGCGCAGCACGTGTTAGGCAGCCTGCGCACCCGCTGGGCGGAGCGCTTCGGCCTGATTCCGAGCGATGTCTGGGCGCCGCTGTGGGTGGTCGATTTTCCTTTGGTCGAGTGGAATGCCGACGAGCACCGCTGGGATTCCCTGCATCATCCATTCACGGCACCTCGGCCCGAGGACGCGGATCGCCTACAATCCGATCCGGGTACTGTGCTCGCCGAGGCCTACGACGTCGTGGTCAACGGGTTGGAGCTAGGCGGGGGCAGCATCCGTATCAACCGCACCGATCTCCAGGAGCGCATCTTTTCGTTGATTGGTCTCGATGCTGAGCAGGCACAAGAGCGGTTTGGCTTTCTATTGCGGGCGCTTGAGCTCGGCGCGCCGCCGCACGGTGGCGTGGCCCTGGGTCTAGACCGCGTGGTGATGCAGTTGGCCGGTGAGCGTTCGATTCGCGATGTGATCGCATTTCCCAAGACCGCGACCGGCAGTGATCCGCTCACCGGTGCCCCGGCGGGCGTCGACGAGCCGCAACTACGCGAACTGGGCATCCGGTCAACGGTGCCCCCGTTCGAGGCCCACGCCCGCTGATGCGGCGACGTGCAATCGCCGGTGTGGTCGCGCTGGTCTGCGTGGCTGGCTTCGGGTCGTCAGCGACCGGGCTGCTGGGCTCACGCAATCTCAGCCCCGCCGCCGCGCCCGCGCGCGTCGTGGTCGCGGCATCCGGTTATGCGGGCATCTTCACGGTGCGCGACGGTGCCCTGACGCGCCTCGATGTCCAGGCACCTCCCGGGCGGCTTATGATTCCGCCACCCAAGGCCGGTCCGGTCGCGAATGCGATCACCGTGGGTGCGACGCGGGTTTGGATCGCTCGAGGTCGCACGCTGTTCGGGTACACGACCGATGAGAATAGTCTGGTTCCGGTCTGGACGACCTCGCCGCGGCTCGGTCCCGGTCAGCTGCAGATCGCGAGCATCGGCACGTGGCTGTGGGCGGCTGTGTCCGGCGGTCGAGCCGTCCGACAGATCAATGTGCGCGAACCGATGCTGTGGTCGGCGGCGACGCTGACCACAGCGCCACGCCTGCGCCCGACCGTCGCGATGCCTGCTGCGATCGTCGGGCTCGCGGCGACTCCCGTTGGCGTGTGGGTGCTTATGCGGACAGCCACGGGAGGATCGGAGGTCGCCGAGCTGAGGATCGGACGCTCGTCCTCCCAGGTCAAGATCATCGCCACCTCGCGCCGCGCGCCGATCGCCATCTCCTCGTTGGGGGGATTGCTCTGCGTGTTGGTCCGCGGACAGGTCATCTGGATCAACCCGATCGCCGGGGTTGTTGTCAAGCACATCTCGGTCCCCGGAACCGTGCGCACGGTATCGGTGAATCTGGGGCATGTGGTGGTCACTGTGCCGTCGACTGGCGAGGTCCTCGATATCTCGCTCGAATCTCCCGCGGTCCGCCAGCTCTCAATGGTGAGCGCTCCGGT
>JADGPH010000147.1 GCA_017882555.1 Thermoleophilia bacterium | reverse complement strand
GCATCGTGGCGCAGCTGGCGGGGATGCACCCCCAAACCCTGCGTCTGTACGAGCGGCGGGGCCTGATCACGCCGAGTCGCAGCGCGGGCAAGACCCGTCGGTACTCCGACGCCGACCTGGCGGTACTTCGCCGTATTCAGGCACTGTCTGAGGTCGGTGTGAACTTGGCGGGAATCGAGCGCGTACTGGAACTTGAGCGACAACTCGCCGCGTCCCACCAACAGGCTGCGGTCCTGACACAGCAACTCGAGGCAGAACGTCGCGTGCATCGCGACGATATGGAACACGCGCGGCGATCGATGCGCGCGGAGGTTGTGTTGGTCACGCGCAGCGAGACCGCTTTGGTGCCGCTGACGCGTCCGGTCACGCAGAATCCCGGGAGGTAGCGCCATGCCAGTTGAACGACCCACCGAACGGGCCCAAGCCGCCCTCGCGGAAGCGGTGCGCTTGGCTGCGGACCACGCCCACCAACGGGTGGAACCCGAGCACCTGTTGGTGACGTTGCTTGGCCAACGCGAGGGTTTGATCGACCCCTTGCTGACGAGCGCCGGGGCCGGCATCGACGCGGTGCGGTCCGCGGCCGAGCGCGCCGTCGATCGGTGTCCTCAGGTTCGCGGGGGAAGCGTCGACCAACAGTTGTCGCCGACGTTCGAGCGTGTGATCCGTCGCGCGGGCAAGGAAGCCGAACGTCTCTCGGATGAATTCATCTCCACCGAGCATCTCCTGCTGGCGCTGGTTGTCGAGCCCTCGGCAGCGCGCGAGGCGCTGGTCGGGGGCGGGGTGACCGAAGACGCGATTCGTACCGGGATTGCGCATTTGCGCGGATCGATGCGCGTGACGGATCCGAATCCGGAAGGCAAGTTTCAGGCACTCGAGCAGTACGGACGTGACCTCACCGACGCTGCCCGCGATGGGGCGCTCGATCCGGTGATCGGACGCGACGCAGAGGTGCGCCGGGTCATCCAGGTCCTCTCGCGCCGGACCAAGAACAATCCGGTCCTGATCGGAGAGCCAGGAGTGGGCAAGACGGCGATTGTCGAGGGTCTGGCGCAGCGCATCATCAGTGGCGACATTCCTGACGGTCTGCGCGACAAGCGCGTGATCGCACTCGACATGGGAACGCTCATCGCCGGTGCCAAGTACCGCGGGGAGTTCGAGGACCGACTGAAGGCCGTCTTGGCGGAAATCGCGGCCGCGCAAGGTGAGGTCATCTTGTTCATCGACGAACTCCACACGATCGTCGGGGCTGGAGCCGCCGAGGGCGCCGTCGATGCGGCCAACCTGCTCAAACCGATGCTGGCCCGCGGTGAGCTGCGTGCGGTCGGGGCGACGACGCTTGACGAGTATCGCAAGCACATCGAAAAGGACGCCGCCCTCGAACGACGTTTTCAGCCGGTGCTTGTCGGCGAGCCGTCGGTCGAGGCAACGATCGGCATCCTGCGCGGCTTGAAAGAGCGCTACGAGGTCCACCACGGGGTTCGCATCCAGGACGCCGCGCTCGTCGCCGCCGCACAATTGTCCGATCGTTACATCACCGGCCGATTCCTGCCCGACAAGGCCATCGACCTCATGGACGAGGCCGCGTCACGGCTGCGGATCGAGATCGATTCGGTGCCGAGCGAACTCGATGCCGTGCAACGGCGGATCATCCAGCTGGAGATCGAAGAGCAGGCGCTTTCCAAGGAGACCGATGCGGCCTCCAAGGCGCGTCGCGACGCGATCGGCCAAGAGCTCGGAGAGCTGCGCGAAGAAGCGGGTGGGATGCGAGCGCACTGGGAGCAAGAGCGTGCCGCGATTATGCGGATTCGGGAACTGAAAGGCCAGGCCGAGCAGGCCCGCGGTGAACTTGAGCGCGCCGAACGCGAGGTGGATCTCGAGGGCGCGGCGCGCCTGAAGTTCGGCACGTTGCCGGACCTTGAACGGGCGCTTGTGGAGGCAAATGCGGATCTGGAGCGAGGCCAGGCGGAGCGCCGCATGCTCAAGGAAGAGGTCGACGAAGAGGATGTCGCTGAGGTGGTCTCCGCCTGGACCAGGATTCCCGTGTCTCGGCTGCTCGAGGGCGAACTGCAAAAGCTCGTTCACATGGAAGCACGCCTCCACGAGCGGGTGGTGGGACAGCAGGATGCTGTTGAAGCGGTGGCAAACGCGTTGCGCCGCGCACGCGCCGGGCTCTCAGACCCCGATCGCCCCATCGGTTCGTTCATCTTCTTGGGTCCGACCGGCGTCGGGAAGACCGAGCTTGCCAAAGCGCTCGCCGAGTTCATGTTCGATGACGAGCGGGCCATGGTGCGGATCGACATGTCCGAGTACATGGAACGGCACTCGGTCGCGCGGCTGATCGGCGCGCCACCCGGATATGTCGGCTTCGAGGAGGGTGGTCAGCTCACCGAGGCGGTGCGCCGCCGGCCCTATACGGTGCTGCTCTTGGACGAGATAGAAAAGGCGCACTCGGACGTATTCAACGTGCTGTTACAGCTGCTCGACGACGGACGTCTCACCGATGGCCAGGGCCGAGTGGTCGACTTCAAGAACGTCGTGGTGATCATGACCAGCAATGTCGGCAGCCAGTTTCTGACCGACGGCGTCGACGAGGAGATCGCGGCAGAGCGCGCCCTCGGGGCGTTGCGCGAGAGTTTTCGTCCGGAGTTCCTGAACCGCATCGACGAGATCGTGGTCTTCCGTCGCCTAAGTCGCGACCAGATCAGTGCAATTGTCGATCTTCGTCTATCGACGGTGATTGCCCGGGTTGCCGAGCGCGGTGTGGAACTCATCGTCACGCCGGCGGCGCGCCAGGTCCTGGCCGACGAAGGCTACGACCCGGCCTACGGGGCACGGCCCCTGGGTCGTGTCATTCGTAAGCGCGTGGAGGATCAGTTGGCCCGCGGACTACTCGGAGGGCAGTTCCAGGAGGGCGACGCCGTGCAGCTCGATGTGGGCGACACTGGTGAACTGGCTTTGACCCCAACGCCGGCCGACGCGGCGCGGGCTGCCTGACGCGGACTCGGGTGGGTGTGCATGCACACCCACCCGAGTGGGGCTGTTCACACTGCCGAAGTGTGGGGCTGCGGTGGTGGGTCACACCGCAGCTCGATCGTGACGCCGCCTGCGGTGAAAGATTCGCCGTGTCGGCGGGGAGCCGTCGACGCACCTTCGTGGACCGGGCCGAGATCCGCGATCGCCATCTTGGCGCGGCAGATCGGCTGTGCGATACCGGCAAACGCGAGTTCTGCGGCGCGGCGGGCAGCATCGAGGTCAGCGGCCAAGACGATGACTTCCTCGTATTGAAACGGACCCTCCCAGCCGCTGGATGCGGCCCAGATATGCAGATCGGTGTGCGCCATACCGTTGTACGCTAGCGTGAGAGGTCCACTCCGGGCCCGTCGGTGGATCGGGTACGTCGTCGGCGGGGCGCCGGATGCTGACGGGGTTCGGGGAATGTGCGGCTGAACTGGGCCATGGCCCCATACAGGCCGAGAATGGCTGCAATGGTCGCCAGCGCGAGCCCGAGTTCCCTCGTGGCGCCGATCGCCGGATCCGGAGGTTCAACCAGCCGGAAGAGCACCGCCGCACACACGATGATCGCGGCGGCCAGGCAGGTTCCGGCCAGAATGCGTCGGACCGGGCCGTGGAGGGCGATGTCCTCGTGGACATCGAGTGCGACCACAGTCGCACACAGGGCGCAGATCGCGGCGCCCGCAACCGCGAGTCTCGCCAACAAGCTGGCATCCCACCCCGACACCGCGTCGGGTGCGTTGATCGGTCCAATCGCGGTTTGGTACCACGGCAGAAATGCCGCGACGCAGACGACGAGCGCACTGGCAATCGTCAGCATCGAGACGGCGAGCGGTGATCGAGAGCCCTGCATGGGTCCAGCGTACCTCGGACGGTGGGGATCCGGGTTCCTACGGACGACAAACGCGCGCAGGGCTGCGATTATGTGCGACCCAGGGATGGCGGGCTGCTACGCTCGCACAACAGACGAATCCAGCAGTTGGTCAAGGAGGCCTGCGTGCCAACGTACATCTTGCTCAGCACGCTCAGTCCGCATGGCGTCGGCACCTTGAAGGCGAACCCGACGCGCTTGAAGGAAGTCAACGCTGAGATTGAGCAAATGGGCGCGAAGGTGATCCAGCAGTGGGCCGTGCTGGGCCCCTACGATTTTGTGAACATCGTTGAGGCGGATGACGAAAAGGTGATCGCGCGCGTATCGGTGGAGTTGGCTGCACGTGGCACGGCGCACTTCCAGACCTTGACCGCGATTCCTGTCGACGAGTTCCTGTCGCTTCTCAAGTGATCGTGCGGGCATGATCTTCGGGCGCAAGGCGGTGGGCGGGTTGCTGGTCGTCGGGGGCATGGCGGTACTGGCCGCATCGCCCGTCGCGGCGAATCTGCGACTTGAAGTACGGTCGCGGATGGTGGGCTTGGCGCATCACCAAGACCCCGTGGCACCCTTTTGCGTGGCCCCCTGCTACGAGCGGGCCACGACCGAGCGCGCTGACCGGCTGACGGGGCACACGGAAGCACTGCCGTGAGTCTGTGGCGGGCCGAGGTACTCATCCCGGCCCACCGCATTGTGGTCGCACTTCGCGGCGACGATGTGGTCGAACTGCACGCCGATGGCGGTCCGGGTACGTTTCGGGCGTATCGCGCATTGCCCGATGGGGTCCATGGCATGATCGCGTGGCCCAACACGGTCTTGGTCACGGGGGATGAGCCGATCATCGTCGATCCCGGGTATCAAACTCAGGGCGACATGCTGGTCGGGGCATTGGCGACGCGGGGGCTGACCCCGGATGACGTTCGCACGGTTGTGATGACGCATCTGCATCCGGATCACATCTCGGCGGTGCCCCAGTTGGGTCCCATCGAGTTGCATGTCCATGCCGAGGAGCTTGGAACGCCCTATGGACGCCGCCAACGAGGGTGGCTCGATGACGCGACGGTGCACGTACTCGCGGGCGAGCACGGCGTGATTCGGCCCGGGATCTCGTGGATCCACACCCCCGGTCATAGTCCGGGGCACATTGCCGTCGTGGTTGAGACCGATGCGGGGCGGGTGGTGATGGCTGGCGACACGATGGGGCCTGAGCCGCGGTGGTTTGCGGCCAGGAACCCTCCGGCCGCTCTCGATCACCGCGACCAGCACATCGCGGCCTATGACCAGATCGCCGCGCTCGATCCCGCACTGATCATTCCTGGCCACTACCAGCCCATTCACCGGGAGACGATGTGAAACCTTCAGCGGCCACCCGCCAGCGGCAGATCCACATCGCCGTCGGGGCAAACGCGGTATTTGTGCTGAGTCTCTTCCTTCCCTGGTTTAGCTTCGGCTCTATCGACAGCGTCAGCGGTTGGAGTGCGCTGCCCGCCCCGCTTGTGATCCTGCTCGTTGCCGTCGTTGCGCTGCTTGCTCTACTCGCAGAGGCGAATCGCTACCAGCTCCCGATGCATGTGGCGCCGCTTGGGGTCGCCGCGTACGCGTCGACGATCCCGCTGTGGTTCTCGGCAACGGCCATGATCAGCGGGGGCACGGGCCGTG
>JADGPH010000146.1 GCA_017882555.1 Thermoleophilia bacterium | reverse complement strand
TACGGCCTGTGGGCGGTCTTCTTCTTGATGGTGCTCGAGAGCGCCTGTATTCCGATCCCGAGTGAAGCCATCATGCTGTACGGGGGCTTCCTGGTGAGTGCCGACCAGCAGTCGTTTGTGCCGGTCGTGGTCGCGGGCGTCCTTGGCAACCTTGTGGGGTCGTTGATTGCCTATTGGGTGGGCAATACCAAGGGCCGTGATTGGGTCCTGGAGATCCGTTGGCTGCACGTGACGCCAAAGCGCCTTGAGGCGGCCGAACGGTGGTTTGAGCGATGGGGGGACTGGGCGGTGCTCGTGAGTCGATGCCTGCCCCTGATTCGGACCTTCATCTCCCTGCCGGCGGGGATCGCCAGGATGCCGATTTGGCGCTTTGTCGTGTTCACCGTGATCGGATGCGTGCCGTGGATCATCATGCTGACCCTGCTCGGCGAGGCCGTGGGCGCGAACTGGAAGACGCTGGAGCGCCATCTGCACGTCGTCGACTACGCAATCGTGGTGGCAGTGATCGTCGGGATCGTGTGGTTGGTTGTGCGGTCGGTGCGCGGGCGCCGCGACTCGGCTGGTGGTGCGGCGACGCCGTAACCCGCCTCGGGGGCGGGCGGACTGACGGTGGTTGCCCGGCACCACGGCGGCGGGGGAGCATCGCGGGCGCTGCGAACAGACGTCGCGGTCGGGGGATAGGCTCACGGGCGTCGGTGTGGGCCCGCGTGCTGACGCGCAATCCGGGACCAGCGGGCACCTCGGTGGAACGACGGGTGCGGGCGGGAGAGCGATGACAACCTGGTTTGCGGGGTTTCGCGATGAGCGCATCGACGTGCCCACCGCCGCCGGCACGATTGCCGCGTGGATCGGTGGCAACGGTCCGCCCCTGTTGCTTCTGCACGGCTATCCCCAGACCCGGGGGATGTGGCATAAGATCGCCCCGCGATTGGCGTCCTCGGGGCGCACCGTTGTCGCTTCCGATCTGCGCGGATACGGGCAGTCAGGGTCACCGACGCCGTCAGCGGACGGTGGGACGCACGCCAAACGCGAGATGGCCCGTGACCAGCTGGCGCTGATGCAGGTGCTTGGGTTCGATCGTTTTGACGTGGTCGGTCACGATCGGGGTGGTCGGGTGGCACATCGGCTGGCCCTCGATGCCGGCGCTGCGGTCGCGCGGGTCGCGGTCCTCGACATCCTGCCAACGCGAACCCTCCTACGGGAGACCGATCTTGGCTTCGCGACGGCCTACTGGCACTGGTTCTTCTTGTTGCAGACGGGTGGCCTGCCCGAGCGCATGATCGGTGCCGATCCAGAGTGGTTCGTCCGCGAGCTCTTGAGCCGCTGGGCGGCCGAACCCGCCCGGATCGACCCGAGCGCCGTCGAGGAATATGTGCGGCGGTTTACACCGCGTGCCATCGCCGCATCATGCGCGGACTACCGGGCGGCGGCCGGCCCGGATCTTGCCCACGACGACGCCGATGTTGCCGCGGGCCGGAAGGTGACCCAACCGTTACTGGCGCTCTGGGGGGCGCGTGGGGCGATGGGGCGTCTGTACGACGTCCTCGCCTCCTGGGAGGCCGTGGCGACCGATACACGTGGAGCTGCGGTCGATTCCGGGCATTTCCTCGCCGAAGAGGCCCCCGATGAGACTCTCGCGGCGCTTGAGGAGTTCCTCACCCGGGAGTGATTGCGGGCGGTGTCAGCGCGCGAGCAGCAATGCCAGTGTCGCGACGGTGTTGATCGTTGCGTGCGCGGTGACGCCACACCAGTACCCGCGGGAGCGGTTGAACGCCGCAAGCACAACTCCGATGCCAGCCAGCGCGAGGTACCGGGGCCACAACAGGTAGATCCACACGTCTGCGTGACAGGCCCCGAAAATCGCCGCACTGATCACCGCCGCCCACCAGAATGGGATGCGTCGTACGAGCCCACGCAGCAGGATCCCACGGAAGATGAGCTCCTCGCCAATTGGCGCGAACACCATCACCGCAAGCATCGTCAGCAGCGTGCCGGCGACGCCAGGTCCAAGCGGCGCCTCGATTCCGTGGACTCGAGAACCCAGCCCTGGGTCCAGCCAGGTCCCCAAGCTGATGATGAGCCCGCTGCCGATGGCCAGCGCGACCCCAACGCCGATCCCCGTGGCGAGGGTGGTCGCGCGGCCCGCTTTGCTGGCGAAGATCTGACGACGCTCATGGCGCGGGAGATGGCGGATCATCGCAAGGCCACACCCGAGGAGGACGGCACTTGCCGCAGCGGTGGCGACGGCGCCTGCCGTCGCGTCCGATGCGCTGATCAGGAGGACCACACTGACCACGATCAGGGTGATGAACCCCGCGACGACTGCCACCAGTGGCATGGCCAGACGCCACCAGAATCCCGGCACGGCGGTGGACGCCGGGCGAGGAGCGGTACCGGGGGCGAACGTGTTCGTGACCATCGCCCGGGGATCATAGGGGGGCTCGGGCTGCGGTCGGCCGCGCGCGTCGGTACGATCGCAGCAATGTCGACGACTCCTCCCGCGCGCGCCCGTGTGTTCTCCGGCATGCGCCCTACAGGCGAACTGCACATCGGCCACTTGTTCGGCGCTCTCGGCAATTGGGTTCGCATGCAAGAAGAAGCCGAATGCATCTACTGCGTGGTGGATCTCCACGCGCTGACGACCGGCTACGAAGACGTCCAGGGCATCCGTCGCAACGGCCAGCTGATGGTGGCCGACTGGCTCGCCGTCGGAATCGATCCCGAGCGGAGCATCATGTTCCGCCAATCCGATGTCTCGGAGCACGCCGAGCTTGCCACGATGCTCGGAATGATCACCCCATTGTCGTGGCTGGAGCGCGTGCCCAGCTACAAAGGGCAACTCCAGGAACTTGGCGAGTCGATCGACACCTTTGGGTTTCTCGGCTATCCGCTGCTGCAGACCGCCGACATCATTCTCTACAAGGCGACCGAAGTCCCCGTCGGACAAGACCAGCTGCCGCACCTGGAACTCGCCCGCGAGATCGTGCGGCGCTTCAACAACCTGTACGGCACCGTGTTTCCGGAGCCCAAGGCGCGTCTTGCGGAGGTGCCGCTGATCATGGGCGTCGACAACCGCAAGATGAGCAAGAGCTACGGGAACGCGATCACGATCGGGGCCACCGACGAGGAGATCGATCGCCTCGTCGGCTCGATGGTGACCGATCCGCAGCGCATTCGAAAGACCGATCCGGGTCGTCCCGAGGTCTGCAACGTGTGGTCGTACCACAAACTCTTTGACACTCCTCAGCCCGAGCTCGACGCGATCTATATCGGCTGCACGACGGCCCAGCTCGGCTGCGTCCAAGACAAGCGCGCGCTTGCCGAGACGATCAAAACGGCGATCCGGCCGATTCGTGCGCGTCGGGCGGGATTTCTTGAGGACCCGGATCGGATCGACGAGATACTTGCCGACGGTGCTCGCCGTGCCAGAGCCATAGCGGCACCGGTGCTCGCCGAGGCCAAGGCGGCGATGGGGCTGTGAGCATCCGGGTGCGGGTCGCGGATCCCCTGCGGCTCCCACTTGAGCTGGACCTGTTCGAGGGTCCGCTCGACCTGTTGTTGACGCTCGTCCTGCGCGAGGAGATCGATCTGGCCGAGTTGCCGTTGCGTGACCTGGTTGAGGTCACCCTCGACGGTGAGGAGTCCTGGGATCCGCCGACGACCGGCGAGCTCGTGCTGTTGCTGTGCAGCCTGGCCGAGCTGAAGGCTCGGCGCTTGGTCGGTGAGGACGACGATGACGATCTTGCGCCCGATCCCGATGCGGAACTGGTGCGTGAGCGGCTGGCGGCACAGCTGATCGCCTTCGCACCATTTCAGCGTGCCGGCGTGTGGCTTCGCACCCAAGACGGTATCGACGGCGCCGTACGCTATCGCCGCGTGCCCCTCCAGGCGGCGGATCGGACCTTTGGCCGTCACGAGCCGTCCGAGCTGGGCGATGCCCTGGCGCGACTGATGGTCGCGCCCCAAACGCCCTCGCTGCGCCATATGAATCGCCGTCGCGTGAATATCGGAGAGATCGTGGCCGAGCTGCGCGGTGCGTTGCGGCGTGCGGGTCAGGTGAGTTTCGAGGAGATGACGACCGGTGCCGACCGCCTGGCCCACGGCATGACCCTGATCGCGTGTCTCGAGCTTGCACGCCGCGGCGAGGCGCACCTGGAACAACCGGTCCCGTTTGGAGACATCATCGTGCAGCGAACGCAGGCGGGGAACAGCGGGTGACTGAGACCCAGCTCCTGCGCGCGGTCGAGGCCCTGGTGTTCTTAAGCCCAGAGCCGTTGAGTCTGGTGCGGCTGTGCGAACTCACCGAGGCCGCACCCGGCCCGGTCCAGCGGGCACTCGCGGAGCTTGCCGCCCGCCACGATGCCTCGAGCGGCGTGGAACTCGCCGAAATCGCCGGCGGCTGGGTACTTCGGACCCAGGCCGATCTCGGGGCGGTCTGTGATCGATTGCGGGCCCGGCCGCCGGAGGAGCGGTTGTCACCTGCGGCGCTGGAAACCTTGGCAGTGATTGCGTATCTCGAGCCGATCTCGCGGCCTGAGGTCGCCCGCGTGCGCGGGGTGTCGGCCGAGGCAACGGTGGCATCCCTGCTGGAGCGTGGCATGATCGAAGAGGCCGGTCGGGCGTCCGACGGGGTTGCGATGCGCTACCGCACGACGCCGGCTTTCCAGGAGCGCTTTGGGCTCAAGGGCCCCCATGATCTGCCGTCCATTGCGCAGTTTGAACTCAGCGGTGCCGAGGCCGAGGCGGTACGCCAGCGCTTGCGGGATGCCGGACATCTCCCCGACGAGGTTGTATGAGTGAGCACCGCTGGCCCGAGCCCGGCACGCGTATCCACCGCGCGCTCGCTCAGGCGGGGGTCGCGAGCCGACGCGCCGCCGAGGTCTTAGTTGCCGAAGGCCGGGTATCGGTCAACGACACTACCGCCCTCACCGGACAGTCGGTGGGGCCGGGAGACGTGATTCGGGTGGACGGTCGCATGGTGGCGCCGGAGCCGCTGCGGGTATTGGTGCTCAACAAGCCGGCCGGGGTTGTCTCCACCGCGCGCGACCCCGAGGGTCGCCCGACGGTGCTCGACGCATTGCCGAGAGATGTTCGTCTCTATCCAATCGGACGCCTTGACATCGACACCACCGGTGTCCTGTTGATCACGAATGACGGAGATCTCGCGAATCGGTTGATGCATCCCCGCGGTAAGGTTCCGAAGATCTACGAAGCGCTCGTCGACGGTCGGGTCTCCGCCGAGACCGTTCGGCGGCTGCGTCGGGGAGTCGAGATCGAGGACGGCATGACCCTGCCCGCGCGCGTCGAGATCATGGACCGCATGCACCCCGGCGGCACGTGGTTACGAATCGAGCTCACCGAAGGGCGCAACCGCATCGTCAAGCGCATGTGCCTGGCGGTGGGCCATCGGGTCTCGCGCCTTCGCCGCATCCGGTTTGCGGGTATTGAGGTCGGTGGATTGCGCCCCGGCGAATGGCGTGCCATCACCCCGGATGAGCTGCGCCAGCTGCGCAAGGTCGGCGGGGTGGATGTCCCCGATGGGCCGCTGTTCACCGATACCGTCGATGAGCCGATCCGTCGTCCTCGGTCGCCGCATAAGCGGCGGGCCATATGATGCCGGACGTGAGCGTTCGAGCCATACGGGGTGCCATCACCGCCGATGAGGACACGCCCGATGCCATCCGCGCGGCGACGGCAGAGCTCCTGGGCGAGATGCTGGGGCGCAACGGTTTAGACCCCGGCGACTTGATCTCGATGGTGTTTACGACGACCCCGGATCTGTGTGCCGAGTTCCCCGCGGTGGCGGCACGGCAGATCGGTCTGAGCCAAGTGCCGCTGCTGTGTGCCTCGGAGATCAACGTGCCCGGAGCGCTCGGCCGCTGCATCCGGGTGATGGTGCACGCGAACGTGCCGGGTGAGGTCACCGTGCGGCACGTCTATCTCCGCGGCGCCAGCCAGTTGCGGACCGACCTGACCGAATAATCCCGCCCGAGCGCGCCGTTACGCGTCGACGTCGAGCCCGATATCGAGGGTCGGGGCGGAGTGAGTCAGTCGTCCGACGCTGATCGCGTCGACGCCGGAGGCGGAGGCCTCGGCGGCCGTCGAGAGGTCAATCCGGCCAGACGCCTCGGTCCGCGCCCTGCCGTCGACCTCGGTGACCGCGGCGCGCAGCTGCTCCGGGCCCATGTTGTCGAGAAGAATCCAGTCGGCGCCGGCGTCCAACGCCAGGCGCACGCCGGCCGCATCGTCGGCTTCGACCTCGACCAGCAGTTCCGGCCAGTGAGATCGCACCCGGCGGACCGCCTCGACCAGATCGGCACCGGCGAGTGCCAGGTGGTTGTCCTTGACCAGCACACGGTCGTAGAGCCCGAAGCGGTGGTTCGTGCCGCCACCAGCGACCACTGCGGCCTTCTCCAGGGCGCGCAGGCCGGGGGTCGTCTTTCGGGTGTCCAGTACAGCACAGCCGCCGTTTGCGGCACACACCAAGACGAATCCCCGCGTCATCGTCGCGATTCCCGAGAGGTGCCCGACAAGATTGAGCAGCGTGCGCTCGCAGGCGAGCATTGCGCGCGCCGACCCGGTGAGTTCGGCGATAATCGTTCCCGGCTCGGCGAGTCGGTCGCCGTCGTCGACGCGCCAAACAACTTCGAGGCCGCACTGGCGAATCACCTCGTGGCCGACCGCGCGCCCCGCGAAGATCCCTGGGACGCGGCTGACGAGGCGTGCATGGGCAATCAAATCCTGCGGGATCAGGGCATCGGAGGTGACGTCGCCGCGATCGCCGAGGTCCTCGGCCAGTGCTGTGCGCACCACCTCCGCCATCGACGGTCCGGTCACGCCGGCGGCGCTCGACGTTCGCTCGCTGGTCACGCCAGGGCGAGCATGCGGTCGAGGGCCACACGCGCCCAGTGGGCTATGTCCTCGTCGACCGTGACCGTGTTGACCACGTCTCCGGCGGCTAACGACTCCAGGCACCAGGTGAGCTTGGCCAGCGTGATCCGATTCATCGTCACACAGGGGCAGATGTGCTCGTTCAAACAGCGGATGTGCTTGTCGGGATGCTGTTGGGCAAGGCGGTTGACCAGGTTCCAATCGGTGCCGATCACGACGCTCGTTCCGGCAGGGAGGTCCTCGCAGCGCCCAATGATGTACTCGGTCGATCCGTCCTCATCGGCGATCTCGACGACCGGCTGGGGGCATTCGGGGTGCACGATGACCACCACGCCGGGGTCGTCGCGGCGGGCCTGGGCGACCTGTTCGACCGTGAAGGTCGCGTGAACGTTGCAGAAGCCCTTCCACAGGACGAGCCGGGTGTCAGCCAGCACGCCGGGATCGATCCCACCGAGCTCAGCACGACGCGGGTTCCACACGGCCCCTGCGTCGGCATCGAGGCCGATGCGTATCCCCGTGTTGCGCCCAAGGTGCTCATCCGGAAAGAACAAGATCGCATCGCCTTCGGAGCGCGCCCACCGGAACGCCCGTTCCGCGTTCCCCGAGGTGCAGACCGCGCCACCGTGCTCGCCGACAAAGGCCTTGAGGTCGGCACCGCTATTCATGTAGGTCAGCGGGATGATCCTCTTGTTCGGAAGCGCCCGGACGAGCTGGTCCCAGGCATCGCGCACCGTGAAGATATCGGCACATTCGGCGAGGTAGCAGCCCGCACCAAGATCGGGCAGGACGACCTGCTGCCCGGGGGCAGCCAGGATGTTCGCGGATTCGGCCATGAAGTACACGCCCAAGAACACCACGAGATCGGCCTCGGTCGCCGCGGCGCCGCGCTGGGCAAGCAAGAATGAGTCGCCCGTGATGTCGGCGAACTCCATGACCTCGTCTTTTTGGTAGTGGTGGCCAAGAATCACGGCCCGCTCACCGAGCGCGCGACGTGCGGTCCATGCGCGTTCGCGCAGTTCGGCTGTGGGTATCAAGTTGAGCGCGTCGGGCATCGCGCACGTCGGGACGGACGTGCTCACGCTGCCGCCTTGGCAAGCTGTGCGCGAGGGAGAACGAGGTGCGTGGCGACCAGTCGGTACGGCGTGCCGCCCAGCCAAGCAACGCGGTGGGCCCATTCGGGGCGCGAGATCGGCCGATCGCTGCGGTAATGCGCCCCGCGGCTCTCGGCGCGATGGCGTGCCGCCAT
>JADGPH010000145.1 GCA_017882555.1 Thermoleophilia bacterium | reverse complement strand
GCCCACGTCGATCATCGTCAACAGCGACTGGGTCAACGCGTGCTTGGCACCCATCGTGACAAGAACTTCCTCACGGCTGGTGGGACGCCCACGGCTCGTGGCCTCCTCGGCGATGGCGTCGCGCAGCTCGGGGATACCGGGTCCCGGGACGTAGCGGACGTGCCCCTCGTGCACGGCGCGAGACGCAGCTTCGAGGATGTGGGGCGCAGGGTAGAACTCATCACCCTGGAAGTCGCCCTTCTCGAAGTGGATGACGCGCTTGCCGGTGTCCCGCTCAAGGGCCTCCGCCTTGCGCATCGATGCCCACTGCTTGGGCAGCACAAAATGTGACGTGCGGCTTGAGAGTCGGAGCTGTGATTTGCCTGCAGTCGCCATAAGGCGTCTCTCCTTAATACTCGACAGGTACGAAACAGAGCGGGGTCTGCTGTCGCGGCGTGAAGATTAGCGACTTGATGATGAGCCCCTGGGAATGAAGTGCGAAGAACCACGAGATTGAGCTTCCGAAGATGCCCATGATGGTGCATGACCCGCGCCGAGTCGCATCGAAAGCCCGTGCGCCGAGGCGATTACCACGCGCGCAAGTTCCTCGATACGGGCCGGGGTAACCCTGGTAACAGGTCCGCCGATACCGATGGCCGCAACAACGCGGCCGGAGCTGTCCCGGACGGGGGCTCCGATACAGCGAAGCCCCTCGTCGAATTCCTCGTTGTCGACTGAGTAGCCGCGGTCGCGAATTGACGCCAACTCGACATGCAGTTGATCCACGTTGGTGATGGTGTTCGGAGTAAATGTCGCCAGCTCCCGTGTCAGCAGAATCTCGCTGACGACATCTGGGCGTGAGTACGCGAGCAGGACCTTTCCCAGATTGGTTGCGTGGGCGGGATATCCACGGCGGACCGCCGACGGCAATCGCAGAGCGCGTCGCGTCTCGACGCGCTCGATGTAGACCGCTTGGCCTCCTTCGAGCACCGCGAGGTGTCCTGTCTCGCCGGTGTCGTGAACGAGACCCTCGAGGAACGGCAAGGCCTCGTCCCAGAGGTCGAGTCGCTGCGACACAAGCCCGCCCAGCTCGAACAAGCGCCATCCCAAGCGATACTTGCCAGATCGAGGAGCGCGCTCCACGAACCCGAGGTGTTCGAGATTCACCAGGAAGCGATGGGTGGTCGCCTTGTGGAGATTGAGTCGCTCAGCCAGTTCGCTCAACCGCAGCTCCGGTTCTTCCGCGGTGAACGCGCCGAGAATGGACGCCGCCCGCTCAACCGCTTGAATCCGGTACTGCGGCTGAAAGGGGTCGGAGCCCACCGGAGTCCTGTGCGCCGATTGATCGCTGATTGGAGCAGTTTCTTGCATCATGAGACCGCGTCTCGTAACGGATGGAACAAAGTCGTTGTTTACACCTGAAATTTCCTGAACACAAGGCGTGTCTCGGAATTCATCATCCCCGCGGGGCGAGCGGTGAGGGCAGCGCGGACGCCATCGTTGCGTTTGTCACGTGCGCCGTGGCCCGAGCTCGAGAGACGGCTAAACTCCGTTCGACGTCGCCGAGACTGAAACCCACAGGAGGGCTTTTCGCGATGGAGTTCGAAGACATTCTTTACGAGGTCGATGGAGCTCGCGCAACCATCACGCTCAATCGTCCGGAGAAGCTCAACGCGTTTCGCACACAGACCCTCGAGGAGTTGTGCGTCGCATTTGAGCGCGCCGCGGATGACGACAAGATCGGTGTGATCGTCTTCACTGGCGCGGGAGAGCGCGCGTTCTGTGTGGGTGGCGACGTGGCAGACCCGACCCGGACGATCCAGCAGAAACGGCACATCCATCACTTGGGCGATCGCTTGGTCTCAGCGATTCGCAACAATGGCAAGCCGATCATCTGCAAGGTCCGGGGCTACTGCATCGGCGGGGGCAACGAACTCAATGTCATGTGCGATCTGACGCTCACCGGCGCGTCCGGGAAATTCGGTCAGGCGGGACCGAAGATCGGCAGTGCCCCCCTGTGGTGGGGTTGCCAGCTGATGCCGGCGATCGTTGGCGAGAAGAAGGCGCGTGAGCTCTTGTTTTTGACGCGCCAGTACACCGCCGAAGAGGCGCTGCAAATGGGACTCGTCAACAAGGTTGTGCCCGACGACGAACTGGATGCCGAAGTGGACTCGTGGTGCACCCAGATCCTCCAGCGCTCTCCGCAGGGTCTTCGACTGGCGAAGCTGGCCATGAACGCCGCGACCGACCTGCTCCACGGCTCGGTGCAGCATGGGCTTGAGCTCGTGGCGCTCAACCACATCTATGGTCCGGAGCCCCAAGAGGGCATCGCCGCGTTCCAGGAAAAGCGCAAGCCGGATTGGCGCCGGTTCCGGGAAGGCGCCGGCCCCGAGCCCGGCTGATCCCACCTGATCGCGACCGACGATGACGTCTCTCCATCCTGAGATCACTGCGCCCGGAGCTCCCACGGAGCTCTGGGATGCGATCGACTACGCCCAGCAGGGCCGGCGCATCTCTCGGGAACTTGCGCTGTCGCTCGCCGACGTCTCGCGCAGCCACCACCCCGCATTGTGGGCTGCCGCAGCACAGATGCGTGATCTTGGTCGCGACCCAATCGTCACATACTCGCGCAAGGTCTTCATCCCGCTGACCAACCTCTGCCGGGATGTCTGCTCGTACTGCACGTTCGCCAAGGATCCCGACGATCCCCGGGCGCACACGATGAGCCCGGATGAGGTAATGGCCGTCGCACGCGCGGGTCAGCGGATGGGCTGCAAGGAAGCGTTGTTCTGCCTCGGCGATCGCCCGGAAGTACGGTGGCCCAGCCACCTGAAGCAGCTCAAGCGCTATGGCCACACCTCGACCCACGGGTACCTCGTAGAGATGTGCAAGCGAGTGCTCGACGAAACCGGGCTATTGCCGCACCCCAATGCCGGGGTCATGTCCCGGCGTGAACTGGCGGAACTCAAAGAGGTCTCGGCGAGTCAGGGTCTCATGTTGGAGACTGTCGCGGACCGGCTCTGTGGACCGGGCGGACCACACGAACACGCTCCCGACAAGCGCCCGTCCACGCGCCTGGCGGTGATCCGCAAGGCTGGCGAGCTGAGGATCCCCTTTACGACCGGGATCCTGATCGGGATCGGGGAGACCCCGCGCGAGCGCGTCGAGGCGCTGCTCGCGCTGCGCGATTTGCAGGATGAATACGGTCACATCCAGGAAATCATCGTGCAGAACTTTCGGGCGAAGGAAGACACCCCAATGGCGGCCACGGGCGAGCCGGGGCTGATTGAGCTGATGACGACCTGCGCGATCGCGCGGCTCATCATGGGGCCCGACGCGCATGTCCAGGCGCCGCCGAACCTCTCCGCGGACTACGGCCCGCTCCTGTTGGCCGGCATTGACGACTGGGGTGGCATCTCGCCGCTGACCCCCGATTTCATCAACCCCGAGGCGCCATGGCCGAACATTGGTGCACTCGGCGAACTCTGTGGCGAGGCGGGCTATGCGTTGACCGAGCGGCTGACGATCTACCCCGAATATGTCGATCGCCCGGGATTTGTCGCGTCGGCTGTGCGACCGTTCATTGATTCCCAGCTCGATTCTGAACCAGGACTGGTAAAGGCCATCACGTGATCGTCACCTTCAGCCGGACCGTCCACATAGATGACGGGGTTACCGAAGACATCCTCAACCAGGTGCGCGCTCGGGGTGCGACGACCGCCGAGACGACCGACGATCCTTCCGGGTTCGCCGCGGCTGTGCTGTCGGCGGGCCTGCTTCCGGTCGCCCGATCGGCGCAGCACGACGCCACCGCCTGGGTGGTCACACCGTCCGATGCCATCGCCCTCCACAATGCAGGCATCGATGGCTGCCGGATCACCGTGCAGCACATCGGTCCGACGCGTGACATTCTCGATGCGGTTGTGCGCGCCGAGGCCGCGTGGCTTCGCGTCGATCTCGCCGCGGTGAGTGCGGCGGCTGAGCTCGCGGCATTGCCTGCGGTCGATGTCGCGATTTCCGTGGTCGTCACCGACCAGGATGAGGCGGTGCGCGCAATCGCAGCGGGCGCAGCCGACGTGGTGCTTGCGCACACCTGGACCGATGTGCAGCTTGGCGAACTCCGGGATGCCTTGGCGACCCACCTGCTGGTCGAACGCACCGCGCTGCCGCTGTACTCCGACATCGACGCCCTCCGGGCCGCGCTGACGGCGACGGAATTTCGCGCGTGGTGCAATCAAGCCGACGGATCCGGTGCGGCACGGCCGCGGTACGAGTGGGCACCGGGACGCGATATTCCCGCACCGGTCCCCGACGTGCGTTTGTCGGCGGAGTGGCCCGATCCGGCATGGAATTCGCGACCCGCATCTGCCGATACCGGCCAGTACCGCCCCGAGATTGCGGAGATCCTCGGGCGTGCCCTCGACGGTCGGCCGCCGACCGAATCGGAGATCGCGTTGCTGTTCACGGGCCGAGGTCCGGAGGTCGACGCGATCGCCGCGGTTGCCAACGAGATTCGTGAGCGTCTGTGCGGTGAGACCGTCAGCTACGTGATCAACCGGAACATCAACTACACCAACCAGTGTTACTTCCGGTGTGGTTTCTGCGGTTTCTCGCGCGGCCCGAAGAGCCTCGAGTTTCGGGACGATCCGTACTTGCTGTCGATCGACACAATCGTGGAGCGCTCCAAAGAGGCGTCGGCGCTCGGTGCCACCGAGGTCTGCCTGGTGGGGGGCATCCATCCCACCTTCGACGGGAACTTCTACCTGGACATCGTCAAGTCCGTCAAAGCCGAGCTCCCCGAGATGCACATCCATGCATTCACGCCGCTGGAGATCTGGCAGGGCGCAGCCACCCTCGACGTCGACGTTCCCGATTTTCTGCGCGTCTTGAAGGACGCGGGGCTCGGCACACTGCCCGGAACGGCTGCCGAGATCCTGGACGACACGGTGCGCGAGTACCTGTGTCCAGACAAGTTGCGCACGGCCGAGTGGGCGTACGTGATGATCCAGGCCCACAAGTTGGGCCTGCGGGCGACGAGTACCATCATGCACGGCCACATCGATCACCCGATCGCGCTTGCCCGGCACTATGAGGTGCTCCGGGAGATTCAGCGCGAGACCGGCGGGTTCACGGAGTTTGTTCCGTTGCCCTTCGTGCACATGGGTGCGCCCATCTACCTGCAAGGGAAATCCCGCCCGGGGCCCACGTGGGATGAAGTGGTCCTCATTCACGCGATTGCCCGGATTGCATTCGACGGATTGATCCCAAATATTCAGGCCAGCTGGGTCAAACTGGGTCTGCAGGCGGGTGCGCGCCTGTTGGACGCCGGCTGTAACGACCTCGGGGGAACCCTGATGAACGAGAGCATCTCCCGCGCGTCCGGTGCGGCGCATGGGCAGCTGGCGACCGCGGAAGAACTCGAGCAGGCGATCAGGAACATGGGTCGCACTCCGGTCCAGCGAACGACGCTCTACGAGATCGTCGGGACGGCGGCCGCGGCCTGAATACGTGTGGCAGTCAGCAGATAGTCGTCCTCACCGCGCCGAGGGGCGGCACAGACGCGCAGGGGCCCACGCTCCGACAGAGCGAGGGCCCCTGGGGACTAGGCGGCGACGGCTGCCCGGTCGCCGTGTAGGACCTCACCGATGGCGTCGATGAACGCCTCGGGAAACTCCGCGGCGATGTCGTGTCCAGCGTTGAGGGTGCGGACATGTGCCCCGCGGATCCATGTCCCGAGTTCGCGCTGCAACTCCACTGGGACGCTGCGATCACCGGTGGTGGCCAGCACCACGGTGGGGATGTCGATCTGTGGGAGTGCGCCGCGCCAGTCTGGTCGCCCAGCCATGGCTTCGGCCGTCAGGGCGATGCCCTCGCGGTCGCGCTCACGCAGGATGCGCGCCACCTTGGTCCAGCGATCTTGGGCATTGATGTCTTCGTTGCGCGGGCTGATGCCCGTGACGACCAGGCCCCGCACCAAGCCGGGGTGACCCAGGGCAAGCGCGAGCGCTGCGGCCGCCCCGATTCCCTGGCCGACGACGACAGCGGGTGCTCCCTCGTCGGCGACGATTCGGGCGACGTCGGACGCAAAGTCGTCAATGCTCCAGGGTCCTGCCGGGGACGGTGACTTGCCGTGGCCGCGCAGATCGGGGGCAAGTACCCGGTATTCGCGCTGCGACAGATGCGACAGCGCATCCAGCATTTGACGACCGTCATGGCTCAGGTCGTGGAGTCCAACGACAAGCTGGCCGCGTCCACGGTGCCGCACGTGGAGGTCAATTGCGGGAGGAAGGGACGGCATTCGTGCCAAACCTCACTAATAGCAGGCGAAAGGATAAGTGTTTCACCGGTTAATCTATTAAGGATCTCGCGTCATGTCAAACCCCCCACGGTATGTGGGTCGAAGACGAACGTCCCGATCGGCCGTGCCGTCGCGTGTCCCCGTGTCAGCATGACGTGGGGTCCCGGGCGAGGAACGCTTCGACATGTTGGGCGACCGTGTCCGGACGCTCGAGCGCGCTGAGGTGTCCAGTGGCCGCGATCTCGACGAGGTGCGCATGGGGAATTTCGCGCGCGAGCTCGCGCGCGGCGCGAGGCGGAGTGACCTGATCCTCGGCCCCGACGATCACCAACGTCGGCATATCAAGGTGTCGCAGATCGGGGCGACGGTCCGGGCGCGCTGCAAGCGCGCTCAAGGCCCCCACGAGCGCGGCCGGAGATTGCCGTTCGGCAAGTACTGCCAGTTCGCGATGGATCTGCGGAGGTGCACCGGGACCTAACAGGCGTGGCAACAATGCCGCAAGGTACTCCGCCTGATGGCCGGCGCGAATCGCCGCAATCGCCACTATTCGTGCCGCGCGCGTGGCGGGGTCGTCCGGGTCGGCGCGGGTATCGGCCAGGACGAGCCGTGCGCACCGTCCGGGAAAGTGGGCCGCGAGTGAGAGTGCGATGTACCCACCCATCGACAGTCCCAGCACCGCCGCTGTGCCGTTGGGTGTCTGCGTGTCGATGTGCGCCGCAACCTGGGCGGCGGCGCCATCGATCGTCCAGCCGGGGCTCGGGGGCTGATCACCAAACCCGGGTGCATTGACGGAGATGATCGCTCGCTCGGGATCGAGGTGACGGCGCATCCCATCCCAGAACGTGGCGTCAGTCGGATACGGATGCAGCAGTATCAGCGGTAGCGGTGGGGTCATGAGTCCAGCCTTGCACAAGGGTCAAACGCCGATCAGCGGGCGCCGGGGTGCCGACAGGTGGCGCCCGGGCGCGCGACCATGCGTCCCAATCGCGGCGGCGCGACGTGCTGCGAGATCCGTCGGCAGGTTCACCGGTGTTGGCAGTGAAAGAGTCGTCTGGTCACCGATCAACGCGGCTACGGCGTCGTATGCTGTGCCGCCGCCTGGTCGAGCGGCGCGCACAATCGGGATGCCAAGCGCCGACTGGCATCAATCGGCACGGATGGAGCCCTTATGGAGTTTGGTGTTGTCGCCCGGGAGGTTGGTCGGTGAGTCATGCCGGTGAGGCGGTGTGGGTCACGCTCCCGACCTATAACGAGGCCGAGAACATCACGCGCATGCTGGAGGCCTTGACCGAGATCTTTGCGACGACGGGCATCGACGGGCACATTCTGGTTGTCGACGACGGATCACCTGACGGAACCGGTGATCTCGCCGAGCAAATGGCTGCCGACAATCGGCGCATTCATGTGATGCATCGCACCGCCAAGGAGGGGATCGGTCCGGCCTATCGTGCGGGTTTTCGCTACGCGTTGGATGCCGGCGCACAGCTGATCGTCGCGATGGATTGCGACTTCTCGCATGACCCCCGGGCGCTGCCATCGTTGATCGCCGCGGCCGCGGATGCAGATCTCGTGCTTGGGAGCCGCTATGTCCCCGGTGGCGGAACACGCAGATGGGGCGTAGTTCGCCGCATGATCAGCCGCTCGGGATGCATGTATGCCAAGGCGATCCTACGGGTCCCCATCAACGATCTGACCGGCGGCTTCAAGTGCTTCCGTCGTTCGGTGTTGGAGGCGATCCCACTCGACCAGGTCACCGCGGCGGGCTATGGCTTCCAGATCGAGATGACCTACCGGGCCCT
>JADGPH010000144.1 GCA_017882555.1 Thermoleophilia bacterium | reverse complement strand
CGATGTAGACGGTGCCCGCCCGCCCCGATCCGGCGATGCGGTTGCGCGGGTGCACACGGTGCGGCCTGGCCGGCTGTCGCGACAGCGATCCGAATCGACACGCCAAGCCCGCCATCGGGTGACCGGCCATTCGGTCGTTCGCGCACTGACACCGGGCGAGGACCGGGTGTGATGTTTGGAGGACCAGGTGGGGTTCACGGTGCCTGAGGCCTGAGCACCCTCGACAGGCGCCCCCGCGCAGTGGCGTGTGTCCGTTACACCATCGGTGGTGGTCTGCCGTCGGCGCTTGCGGCAATGGTCGGGTCCCAGTCGCACAGCACGCAGGCGTGGCGGAACACCGATCGCGCGAACTCGAGCGCCATCGCCGCCGGCTCGGGGCTTCTCGAGAGGTCCTCCCAATCGAGGATGTACTCGCCGAGTGCATTGTCCCAGCGGGCCGCCGGGGGCGAGATCCGCGCCGCCGCGAAGCCGTCGGGTGCCGGGTGTGCATAGGCATAGAAGGCCGCCGTGCCGTAGCGGCCGTCGCCGGGCCACCATCCGATGGCGACCTCCTGCGCGTCCATCGCGTTGCGCATGATGAAGTCCTGTGACGGTGGCTCGGCATTCACCCCGGAGAACAGGCTCACGGCGAGGTCGAACGAGCCCCACCATGCGTTGACCGGACTCGAGCGTCCGCGATACGGGGCGCGGAACGCGGCGAGCACGAGCGCGGCGCGTGTGGCGGCTGCGAAGTACGACGCGACCTGGGTGGGGTCGTAGGTCGCATGCTCATCGTCCTCGTCGAGAGGGAAAGACCACGGCACCTCTTGCGGGGTCATGTTGATTACAACGCCACCGCCGGCGAGTGCGCCAACGGCGTCGACGACGGCACGTGTGACCTCCCCCACCGGTCGGTGGGGGGTCAGCGGAATCCGCCGAACGCGTCCATCGGTGTGTTCGGCGACCGCTTCGTGTGTGCGCAAATCGAGCGTCACGACCAGAGCACCGGAGCCGTCGGGGGTCGGGAGCGGGAGCGTCTCCCAGCCGCGTGCGGTCAGCCGGAGTGCCCCATGTTGGAGCTGCGGTTCAGCCGGAGCGAGTGCCACTGCCAGCTTGCCGAGGACCTGCGTGTGCGCATGCAGGGTGTCGCAGGTCGCCTGCCACACCTCATAGGGGAGGATCACTGGCCAATCGGAGCTCATGGCCCATGCTAGCCGGTCATCGAGTGGACGCTCAATGCAGAGTGAGTTTGATGTGATTTGTCCGCCCGATCCGCGGTCTGCGGCTTCCGACCGACCGACGCGTCGTCACCGTGCTCCCGGCGCACCCTCGGACAGGTATGCCAGGAGCGCCTGGTCGGTGAGGAGTTCGATCGGCGCGCGGTCATCGGTCAGTGGCGTGCCCCCTGCAGGCACGACGCGCAGCTGCTGGGCCAGTTGCCGTGCAGGCCCGCGGGCGAGCCCGCGGGCGGTGCGGAGCGTGTGTTGGACCGAGGCGATGGTCCTCGGGCGCACGAACCCCACAACGATGGAGTTGAAAGATACGTACCGGGCACTCATCACGGTCGGAAAGACCGCTCGCATCGTCGTCGCGATCCGTCCGACCAGAGCGGTCTGATCGGGAGGCGTGCCGACGTTCACGGCGACCACGCCGCCGGGCTGCAGATGACGTGCCACGAGGGCAAAGAACTCGCGGGTGGCAAGGTAGAACGGAATGTAGGGCTGGGCGTAGGCGTCGATGACGATCGCGTCATAACGGGGGCGCGAGCCCTGGAGCCAGAATCGTGCGTCAGCCGTATACACGTGAAGGCGTGGGTTGTTCATCCCTAAAAAGCGGCGCCCCGCGCTCGATACCAGAGGGTCGATCTCGACCCCGTCGATCGCCGTGTTCGGCCAGATGTGTGCAAACAGCGTGGCGACTGTCCCGCCGGCATTGCCGAGTACGAGCAGGTTGCCCGCTGGCCCCCCGGCCAGCGTTGGCAGCGCCGTGAAGGCATCCCAGTAGTTCCCGGTCAGGATGCCGCGCGCGGGCAGCAACGAGTGCACGGCCCATCCCTCGTTGAGATGCAGCACGCGATCGCCGGTGGGCTCCTGGAGCACCTGGACAAACTGGTAGGGCGATTCGCCTTCAAAGAGGATGCGCTCGCCGGCCCCGGCAGGCTTGATCGGTCCGAGGGGGATAAGCAGCAGCGCAATCACCACGACGGGGGCGGCCACCAGCCGGCGTCCGAGCGCAGGGGCGGCGGTGATAGCGAGCACGGCGGCGGTGCCCAGCAGGGTACGGCGAGTTCCCAGGGCCGGGATCAACACAAGGACCGGCAGGAAGGTGCCCATAATGGCGCCGAGCGTTGAGAGCGCGTACAAACGCCCGGCGACCCTGCCGGAGTGGCCGACATCATCGACACTCAAGCGCACGGACCATGGTGCAACCGCACCCAGAGCCGTGACCGGGACGATGAACATCGCCAGGGCGCCGAAGAAACTCGCGATAAACGCGCCGGCCGACACATTGGCAAAGGCGTTGGCGGCCGCCAAGAACAACGGGCGGGCGGCGAACGGGATCACCGCCAGGGCGAGCGCCGCCACGAGGACGACGATCGCGAGGGCGCGATGGGTCGGGAAGCGGTCGGCAAGTCGACCTCCCACCCAGTACCCCACCGCCAGCGAGATCAGAATCAGTCCGATGACGTTCGACCACACGAGATCGGAGGCGCCGAAGTAGGGGGCCAGCAGTCGCGCCCCGGTCATCTCGGTCGACAGCGAGGCGGCTCCCGCGACGAGGACCAAGACCGAGAGCCACCAGTAGGCGAGGCGCGGCCGGGAGGCCGGACCGGGTCTCACGTGGTCTGTCTTCGAGTCATCCCGATCGTTCGCCTCGGCCATGGGAGCATCCTTCTGCCTGGATCGGACCGTCGGCGAGCTCGTCTGAGCGGCATCCTACGGCGACGGTTGCTCATCGTCACGCGAACCTGGGCCGGCTCCCAGGCTGTGTCGTGCTGCGGATGCGGCGGAGGCAGCACAGGTCGAGAGCACGAAACACCCATCATCAGCAGGGAGTTCGCGTATGGACCGGAGGTGATTCACACCCGTGTTTTGCGGCTTCGTACGCGCTGTGCTGGTGCAGCGCCGTATCGTGGCGTCGGCGAGATCATCGGTCTGATCACGAGATTGCCCGCATCCCCGGGTTGCGATGATGCGCCCATGGGCGTACGACCAGTAATCCGTCGGTGACCGCCGATCACGGAGCGCGGCAAGAATCGGATGTCCATAGACGTGCCGAGCGGGCCCGGTTGCCTCGCGTATGGCGTTTGACTGTTCCACCCACCATCGCCACTCGGTAGTCTGAGACATCGGTGGCTCGGGGGGTCGAGTCACCCGGAACGGTCCCCCGGGGGGCCGGGATGCGAGGGGGTGCCAGTGCAAAGCTTTCCGCCGGCGAGAATCCGGAACGTCGCCCTCGTGGGACACGGTGGCGCCGGCAAGACAACCCTGGCCGAGGCGCTCCTGTGGTGCGCCGGCGCCATCAATCGCCAGGGCCGGGTCGAGGACGGATCGACCACCACCGACTTCGAGCCGGAGGAGATGCAGCGGGGAATTTCTCTTTCCCTGGCCCTTGCTTGTTTTGAGTACCAGGGCCACAAGATCAACGTCATCGACTGCCCCGGCTACGCCGATTTCGCCGGGGATGTGGTCAGCGCGTTGTCCGTGGCCGATCTGGCTGTCTTCGTGGTCAGCGCGGTCGAGGGGGTCGAGGTCCAGACCCAAATGACATGGCGGATGGCGGCCGAGAGGGACCTGCCTCGGATGATTTTCGTCAACAAGCTGGACCGTGAGCGGGCCAGCTTCGAGCGCACGTTGGAGGATCTCCGGTCCGCATTCGGCGCTGGGGTGGCCCCCCTTGAGTTACCGGTCGGTGAGGAGGGCACCTTCCGCGGTGTGGCCGATCTGCTCACCGACACCGCCGTGACCTACGAGCAGGGCCGGCCCACGTCTGGGCCCATCCCCCAGGACATGGAGGCAGCCGAGCATCAGGTCCACGACGCGCTGGTCGAAGGCATCGTGGTGGCCGACGACGTCCTCATGGAGCGCTACCTGGAGGGCGATGTCCCGAGCGCCAAGGAACTGGAGGAGACCCTGGCCAAGGGGG
The DNA here is from genome assembly GCA_017882555.1 of Thermoleophilia bacterium. Taxonomy (GTDB): domain Bacteria; phylum Actinomycetota; class Thermoleophilia; order Miltoncostaeales; family Miltoncostaeaceae; genus CAITWD01. The sequence goes on along the minus strand of JADGPH010000144.1, from coordinate 6,983 downwards.
TGGCGGCCGCCACCGTGTTCCCCGTTCTGTGCGGCTCGGCGACCGAGAACGTGGCAATCGATCGCCTGGCCACTTTCATCTGCGAACTCGGACCCTCTCCGGTCGACCGGCCGCCGGCGGTGGTGGAGGGCGGGGGGAGCCGACATGAGGTTGCTCCCGACGCGACCGGAGAGCCCCTGGCCCACGTGTTCAAGACGCTCGCCGACCCGTATGTCGGCAAGGTGTCGATGTTCAAGGTGCTGTCCGGCACCATCCGTCCCGACGTGGTGCTGGTCAATCCCAGGACCCGAGTCGACGAGCGCCTCCATGCCCTGTTCACTCTGCGGGGCAAGGAGCACATCGATGTGGCCGACGCTCCGGCCGGGGACATCGCGGTTGTGGCCAAGCTGTCCGCCACGGCCACGGGCGACACCCTGGCGCCCAAGAACACCCCGGTCACCGTTCCGGTGCACAGCCTCTCCGAGCCCGTGCTGTCCATCGCCATCAGCCCCAAGTCCAAGGGCGACGAGGACAAGTTGATGACCGCGCTGCACCGCCTGCAGGAGGAGGACCCGGCCATCCAGGTCCGCCGCGACGACGAGACCCACCAGACCCTGCTTTCCGGCATGGGAGAGACCCACCTGTTGGTCGTCATCGAGCGGCTTCGCCGGAAGTTCGGGGTGGACGTCGACACCGCGCCGGTGCAGGTGCCCTACCGGGAGACGATCACAAAGCCCGCTCAGGCGGAGGGGAAGTACAAGAAGCAGACCGGAGGCCACGGCCAGTACGGTGTGGCAGACCTGCGTATCGCCCCCGCCGAGCGGGGTGCGGGATTCTCGTTCGTGGACAAGATCGTTGGCGGCGCCATACCCCGTCAGTTCATTCCCGCCGTGGAGAAGGGCGTCTCCGAGGCCATGCAGCAGGGCGGGCACTTCGGCTATCCGGTCGTCGACGTGATCGTCACCTGCTACGACGGGAAGTATCACTCCGTCGACTCGTCGGAGATGAGCTTCAGGATGGCGGGATCGCTGGGCTTCAAAGAGGCCATCGCCAAGGCGTCACCGGTGCTGCTGGAGCCGATTTCCTGGCTGGAGGTGGCGGTGCCGAGCACCTATCAGGGCGACGTGATGCGCGACATCAACGCCCGCCGTGGCAGGCTGCAGGGCACCGAGGTGCAGGGGACGGGCGAGCAGCTGGTGCGGGCGCTGGTGCCCACCTCTGAGCTGCTGCGCTACGCCATCGACCTGCGCTCGATCACCGGCGGCTGGGGTCAGTTCCGCTTCGGCCACGACCACTACGACCAGCTCCCGCAGCACCTTTTCGACAAGGTGGCGAAGAAGGTCGAGGCGCACGCCTGACCCTGAGGTGGCCCCACCTACCCCGGAGCTCGCAGAGGTTGGTCGCATGTGGCCGGCGGTGCAGACCTTCGCACACGATTCCGTGAGGCTCGGGACCCGGCTGGCCGCCCTCGAGGTATGTGCGGATCCACGACCGTGCCCCATGCAGGCGACGTGGGTGGTCTCGGCCGGGACTATCGGCACGAATGACTTCGACTGCGCGCGACGACCAACCCTGCCTCTCAGATATGCGCGCAACGAACTGAGACCGAGTCGTGACCTGGATGGCCAGTGATCCGGACCGCCGGCGCCAACCGCGCAAGACGGCGGGAGGTACCCGACGCTCGGCCACAACCTGTGACAGATATGTGGCCCTCTGGCCGCAGGGGCTCCGAGCAGGCGGTGCTAAGTCCGAGTCTCGGACCCCCCGACATAAGGTAGGACACCCATGCTGCGTTTGTTGCTTGGCGCGCCGCGCGGTCGGTCTGATTGCGCGCGCGCTGTCTGCGATCCGCTTACCCCGGTCATCGATGTCCTCGACCGGGCACATGGTGAGCTCAAGTCCCAGGACCTGGCCGCAGTCCTGGTCGAGGTTGACAGGTTGGCGTCGGTACTCGGGGCCCACGGGACGGGCTCGGCCCGAGCCAATCGCTGGGTCGTCGCGTCGTATCCGGAACCCTCCACGCCCGAGGGTCAGGCATACCTGCGTTCGGCGGCCTCGACGCTGTGCGAGTGCATCGGCGGACCGCTCGTACAAGCCGAGCGTGACCACCTTGGGGCGCGCCTGGAGGCGTACATCGAGGAGGTCGCAGCCCGACCTGCGGGTTGCGCGGTTCCCGCGTAATAGCCCCGGCGGCACCACCGCCAGTGCACACACTGAGACACTGCGCTCACCGGCAGTGATCGACGGTGTTCGGCTCGGACCTCGCCCCTGCCGGGGTTCGTGTCTGGGTCGACGCCGCCGGAGCAGACTTCGGCGAGCGATCCATGATCGGATTGATCGCCGCACGTGCGCTCTTGACGTCGCATCTCGACATCGTGACGCCCGTGAGACCCCTCTGGCACTGACCAAAGCTCGATCGCGGTGGCCGCGTCAGGCACATCGTCAAGGATCGCGCTGTGCACCCCAGTCCGTGCCTGACCGATTGGCGGTCGAGCAGAGGGTCACCGCGTCCGATGGTGTGGGGTTCGTGACAACCCGTGCGTCAGCGCAATTGGCGTAGCGGCGACTCCGACGGTGCACAGGGTCACCTCGGGCTGGACTCTCGCAAACCACTCAGAGAATCCCGCCGTCAAGGCACGTAGAAGGGTGTGGACGTGAGACTCGCGGCACGCAGTGCGGTCGTGAGTGTCACCGCGTTCGTGGCGTTCGAGACCGCAGCGGTCCGGAGCTGTCCGGCGCCCTGGACCCGGTGGATGCGCAGAGGCGCGTGGGCGTAGTGGCAGCCGGAGACGTCCACGCTTAACCGTTCGCGTGGACTTCGTGGGACGTAGATTTGGATCGGAGGGCCGCTGAACATGCACGGGGCCTGATCGACGGGCTCCCCCCGCTGCGTATTTCAGATCAGCGCACGGCTTGCGCGCAATCGTGAGAGCGACGACGACTGCGCTGGCACTCCTCAGATTCTCCGGGAGGTGCGACGCGTGATGGCACGTCTCGTCGCAGCCCACACGTGTGCACCGAGCGCAACCATGACCGCTCCGACGACGAGCACCCCCGCGCCGATCGCGGAAATGGTCATCGACAGCACGAAGAAGTTTCACCCGCCGCCTGAGACGGTATCGAGGAGAACGAGGGCCGACGCGATGACGAATCCGCAGATGCCGAGTCCTACGACCTGTCGCGTCCGAGGTGAGCTCACCCGAGACCGCCAGGCCTGACCGGATCCGTTTGAATCGGACCCGGCAACATGCCCCCGAGCATCACGAGGCCGGGGGTTGGTGGCGGATACGGGTCGTGTGAAGGACCTCGCACCGCCTAGCGACCTGGACCTGGTTGCGAACCCTGCTGTGAAGGTGCGGGTCGCGTGGGTGCCTCGGCATCCGCGCGAGGGTGCGATCGGCGAAGCGCCCAGACGAGGTACCCGATGATCGCGATACTCACGACCAAGCCCCCGAGCTTCAGCGCGCTCGGATGGCGCGCCAGCTCCCAGAGCTCAAATGGGATCAATGCGCTCGTGGCGATAACTGTCAGGTACTCCGCCCACCGAAGGGCGAGCCATAATCCCACACCCTCGACGGATTCGAGCGCCCCGACCCCGAGCGCCACCAACCCCAGAATCAGAATCTGGTGAGTGCCGAGCGCATGGACCCGCGTGATGACCGTTGCCACCACGTGCCGGGATGGATCAAGGCCGAGGTCCTGTGCCCAGCGACGCACCTTGGCGCCCCAGTCGGTGTGTTGGTGGGTGAGCAGGATGGCGCCGACGATGACCAGGACCAGGCCGCGCACGAGCCGCTCCGCCGCGATCAGACGAAAGACAAGCGAACGGCCACCGGCGGGTGGCGAATCGGACGCCGCCGCGCGGCCGTTGAGCTCGGCGGTTCCACCCGCGCCTCGGTTGTTCACCGACACCCCGCTTGATTGGCTGCCGCGGATCCTCTCATACGCGCTGGTGATCGGCGGTCGTGCTCCACTTGAACGAGGCGCCAATTCCGGTCCAGGGGAGCCCCGAGGATCTCTGCCAGCAATCCGCCCTCCGCGTGAGCGGGCGGCGAGTCTCGCGCGTCGCGCGGCGACTCAACGCACGCAAACCATCGCGTGGCCGGCGAACGAGTTGCACTTCGGGTGACACCCGTTCCACGTTTCGCCTGGCTCGGTCTCAAGCAGACGGCGACAAACGTACGTGAGCGGGAGACTTCTGTGTCGGGCCAGACAGGGTTCGAACCTGTGACCTTTGGTTTTCGAGATCGGGGCAAAGAAGGTGTAAGAACCGCTACTTGGGGTTGATCTCAGGATCCGTAGCGGCGTCCCGTACCGCGATCAGCGATGCCGGTAGCTCAGGGCGAATGGCGAGCCGCCGCGTGGTTGCTTGAACGACGTTTCCCCGAGCACTGGCGAGCCGTACGGACTCTTGATGCATCGGCGCCAGTCGTCAGCGGCCCGAGCGGACTCGCGAGACTCGGGGAATTGACGGGCGCCCGGAGAGACCTTCCTCGAGCGGAGGGGACGCAGTCGCCGACCCGATCGCCGTCGCCGCTAGTCTGGGAGTCAGAGTTCGAGGACGTCAAAACGGAAGGGATTCAACATGGGTGACGAAATCGGTGCTGACGAGCCAACCACCCACTGCGAATGGTGTGGAGCCGAGTTTGAGCCTGACACCTCACCGCCGCGCCCACGAGGCAAAGCCGCAACTCCGCCGGCAGACGTACAAGCCGAGGCCCCCACGCACTGCGAGTGGTGCGGCGCTGAATACCCGGTGCCCGGCGAAGAGTAATAGCGCGCGGATGCCCCCCTCTGACGCCCTCGGGTCGCGGAGCCAGGGGGCCTATCGATCGGGAGTGACGCCGAGTTCAACCATCAGACTCCGGACGCGGCGCTCAATCTCGTCGCGGATGGGCCTGATCTGGCCGAGCGACTTCCCCGACGGGTCGTCGAGTTCCCAGTCGAGGTAGCGCTTGCCGGGAAACAGCGGGCATGCATCGCCGCACCCCATCGTCACGACGACATCAGCGGCACGCACCACCTCATCGGCCCAAGGCATCGGCAGCTCCGAGGTGATGTCGATACCCACCTCAGCCATGGCCTCGACCGCACCGCTGTTGAGCGAGTCGGCGGGCTCAGATCCGCCCGAGAATACATCTACGCCGTTGCCCGCCAAGTGGCGCAACCACCCGGCGGCCATCTGCGATCGCCCGGCGTTATGGATACAGAGGAACAGCACGGCAGGTGTCGTGACGGTGGCACCCGCTTCGAGGCGCACGACCGCCCGAAGGCGCTCGCGAGCGAAGCGCTCTGCAAGCAGCGGCAACCACGTCGTGATCTGCGCTGACGTGCTCAGTCGGTCAAGAGACTCATTCATGAATCGCTCAATGGTCTCTGCGTTTAGCGCGCCGTTGAACTCACGCCTCAGACGTTCTGCACCCTGGCGCAGTTGCAGCAACTGTGCCGTCGATAGTTGTCCCGAAGAGCTCTCGAGGCTTGTCATCGCGGTTCTCCAGACATGCGGCGCTCACGCCTCGGTGAGCGCGGTGGCAAGCTGATCCACACGGCTTGAGATTTCTGCAAACGCCTCGTCGAAGGCGGCGGACCGCCCGTCAGCGACCGGGTCGCGCACCGACCAATGTAGGGACGCCACGTCGAAGGGCATGCCGGACTCGCGGGCGCGATCGCACACCGAGACGATGAGCGCGGGCCTCGATTCGATGGCCTCGTAGCCCTTCGGTACCGCCGCCGACAGGTCGACGCCGACGTGCGCGGCCGTCGCGATTGCGAGCGGGTCAACCCGAGGCGCCGGGTCGGTCCCCGCACTTTCCGAGCTCCCGCCGGTACGGGAACGCCAGAGCGCAGCGGCAAACTGCGAGCGGGCAGAATTGTGGGTGCACACAAACAGCACCGACCCCTTGGCGACCGTGACGTCTGGAACGGCTTCCACGAGACGATCGCGCCGCAGGATCACATAGCGACGTCTCTTATCTCCGCCCGAGATGCGCCGCTCGACGATCTCGGCGCGCTCCAAGACTCGGAGGTGGTGCGCAAGCAGGTTGCTCGGGATGTCGGTGAGCTTGCACAGTTCCTGCGGGGTGCGATCGCCGAGTGCGAGGGCGTCCACGATCGCGATCCGATGGGAATCGGCGAGGGCGCGATGCATGCGAACACGAGAGTCGAGGGCCATGACCTCAGTAAACGCCTCAATAGATATTGAGTCAATGGCCGTTGGCGTAACAGCGCAGGGCGGCCCAGCCCGTCAGCCCGTCAGCCTGGCCGGGTGCCGGTCAGGCCGTGTCGCTGGTTCGCTCGACCACCGGCAACTGGGCGTCAGCAACGGCCGCCGCCGGATGCGGCGTGCCCCGAAGTCCCTCGTAGATGGCGACCCCGACGAGCGCTCCGGCCACCGGGCCGATGAAGTAGATCCACAGATTCGTCCAGTCGGAGGCAACCAGGGCCGGAGCAAACGAACGCGCCGGGTTCATGGACGCACCGGTGATCGGCCCGAGCACGAGGGCCTCGAGCCCAATCGTCGCCCCAATCGCGAGCGCGGCGAGTGATCCGGCGGCACGGGTATCGGTCGCAACCGCAAGGATGACGATCATCAGAACCGCCGTGAGGCCGGCCTCCACTACGAGCGCCGAGAATTGCCCAACGTGGGCTGGTTGCGTGACCCCGAACCCATGGGCGGTGCCAAACAGCGCGCGCAGGCTCAGCGAGGCGAGGACGGCTCCTGAGAACTGGGCCGCCCAATACGGCACGACCTCGACCACCGGGAAGTGCCGGCCGACGGCAAAGCCGGCGGTGACGGCGGGGTTCATGTGGGCACCCGACAGATGGCCGACGGCGAAGATCATGATCGCGACGACCAGCCCGAAGGCGGCGGAGACGCCGCCATGGCCGAGCTGACCCCCACTCACGCTGTCGATCACGATTGCGCCGGCTCCGCCGAACACCAGACAGAACGTCCCAAGCACCTCTGCCAGGAGCCGACGAACCAGATCCGGACGCAGCTGCAT
>JADGPH010000143.1 GCA_017882555.1 Thermoleophilia bacterium | reverse complement strand
TGTCCGATTTGGATGTTCTTGGCGATATCTCCGGGTCGCGTCTCCGGGTTTTCCCCGATACGGACCTCGGACCTGTGGGAATCATCCCAGGACCAGGTATGACTTCGCAAGGCGTCGCATGTCACCGACTGTCGCGGCGTGGGCACAACCTGCCATGTGCTGCGCTGAGTGGGGCGGCTGGTGCGACACCAACCACCCCACTCAATGGCGGCGTACCTAGTGGTTTGGGAGCACCTTCGTGCCGGCCTGCTGGACGGCGGTCAGGCTGTTCGGGCTGAGTCCCAACCAAGCCAGGATCGTCGGTGCGACCTGTGTGGTGGAGACATCTTTGCGGACCGTCTTGTGGTGCGGGGTCGCGCTACCGTCGACGACGAGCAAGGCCACGTTCCGGTCATCCGGCGTACCGCCACCGTGCTCGGCAATCTTCTTGATGCTGAGCGAGTAGATGACACCCTTCTGCGGCTGGATGACGACGTCCGGCACTCGCGTGCCGGCGTCCAGGTAGTTGGTGCTCGCGGTCGGGGTGCCGAAGAGCGTGTTGAGCTCGCCGCCGGAGTAGACGTGCTTGATCGACAGGATGTTGGCCGTGGTCTGATCGGTATTCAGGGCCGAGACGACGTTGCCCGGGCCGTTGACCGGGTCTTGCCACCACAACAGCCCGACATCGTCGGCGGTGTCACTTGCCAGCGGTTTGGCGTCGTTGTGGTCGACGAAGCCCACGAGGCTCTCCGTGCCGGTCGCCAGGGACCCGGAGTAGCTGCCGTTGTTCTCGGCGATGCGATGCACGAGGTCGCGGTTCTTCGGCGATTGGGCGTGCTTAGCCGTAATGATGATCTGGGTCGAATCGCTTAGGCCCTGCGCGGAGAGCGCGGTGACCATCCGGCCGACCGAGGCATCGACGTAGTCCAGCGCCAGCTTGAGCTGCGGGCTGAAGGTCGCACCGTCGTTGTAGTACCCACCCGTGACGACCTTCTCTCCGACGCTGACCGACTGGAAGTTCATGCCGAAGATCGACGGGACCTTACTGCCGCCGGCGGGGGTACCCCCGGTGGAGGTCAGGCCGTCGATCTGGTTGACCACGGCGACGACTTTCGTGTTGTCGTAGGCCATCGTCGCATCGACGCTGTTGGTGTAGTCGCCGGTGGCCGGGGTGGTCTGACCGGTCTCCGGGCCGAACGGGATCGTAAGGTGGTTGACGCTGGAGATCGTGCTGTTGATCTCGGGCGTGTAGAGGTCGTTGATAGTTGGCGTCCCCGAGGGGTTCAGGGAGTCCGGGCCTTGGAGGATCTGGTAGGACGGGTGCTTGTCCGACCACGCGGTGTAGAGACCGGCGTTGTGGGCGACCCCGAAGATGGTGTTGGTCAGCAGGTAGTTCTTCGGGTAGACCGGGGTGCACGTGCCATTGATCATGGCCTCGGGGAGCTTGGTCGGGTCGATCGCGGAGGCGTTGAAGCCGCCCACGCCGCCGTTGGTTCCCGAGAGGTAGTTGAGGTTCTGGTCGACGGACTCGTCATAGGCCACCGCGGTTCCCGGTGTGCCCACGCAGTTGCTGCCCGGCGCCCACATGGCCCGGTTGTAGGACACGTCGTAGTAGACGCCAGTCTGCTTCGGGGTGCCACCCGAGACGAGCCCGACCATGCCCGGGAACGAGTCAGACGGGAAGGTCGTGAGGGCCTTTGCGTAGGTGGTCCCGCGGCCGGAGAGCTGGGCCAGATTCGAGTTCGGGTTCTGGCGGATGTACTGCGCCAAGTCTGAGGCGTGCAGCCCGTCCACGCTGATCAACAGCGAGTGGCGACCAGTGATAGGGGTGCCGTAGGCGCGGGTGGTCTGGGCCTTGGAGAGCGTTGCGGAGTAGGGGGTCGACGCGTTGCTCGGGTGCACGGCAAGCACACCACCGGCAGCGATGCCGCCAAGGGCGACGACGCTCGCAGCGACGACTGCGGTCTTTGGAAAACGACGAAACATGGACTTCCTTTGAACGAGGGATGGGTGATCGGTGGCGATCATGGGCGCACCGTTGACCCGCATCGATCCGGGGCGCGCATGCGGTCGGGTCCACTCTCGCGCGCCCGCTGCGATCGAGGGGTTGCATCGCGGTAACGGCCATGTGTCATCCGGTTGAAATGACACATCTCTGCAACGCCGTTCGGGCGCGTCATGGGCGTTCGGGCCGGCGCTCCCATGTGACGCATCGGCGCGGGACCTGTCGATAGGGTCCGCCCATGGACACCGACCTTCGTCGCTGGGCGATCATGCCGGTGCTGGCTCTCGGCGTGGCAATTTGTGATCCCGTTGGCGGTCTACGGCGTCGGGGTCGGCCTTGCCACCGTACGGCTGACGAATGTGACGCTCGCCGCGGTCCCAGCGCTCGGGGCACGCCTCAGGGGCGCAGTCGACCCTGCGTCAGGTGGGCTCGGCGCTGGGAACGGCGGTCTTGGGGACGGCCCTGTCGGTCGCGATCACCAGTCACACCGCGAGCTCTCTGGAGCTTGCGGGGCTCGCGAGTGCGAGCGCGAGCCAGATCGCCGATGCTATGCAGTCCTCGGCCTGCACAGCATCGCCTGCAGTGCGCGCCGCGCCGGCGACGCAGCCCTTGGTGGGGATCCTCAATACCTCGTTTGCGGACGCAACGCGCACGGTAGGCATCATTGCGGCGGCCTTCGTTCTGGCCGGGCTCGTGCTCTCGCTGCTCATCCCGCAGGCCTCCGACACCGGGGCCACGGACCGCTGAGCGGCAGGGATCCCGGCGTCGCACGCACGCACGCACGCACGACGCCGGGATCCGTACCAGACCGTGACTTAGTGCTTCGAGTGGCCGGTCGACTGACCGAAGTCGACGATCCGTGCGGCGTTCGGCAGACTGGTCGCCGGGGTGCCGGGCGGTGCGGTCCAGATGACCAGCAGACGGTCGCCGGGGAGGATGCTTGCCAGCGTGGCGCTGGGGTTGCCAACCTCGGTGAAGACCGTGGTGAGGTCAAAGGTGACGTTCAGGCTGGCGCCGGAGGGCAGGCCCGGTGCGGCATTCGGGTGGATCTCGTTGACGGTCATCGTCACGCCCGTTGACGAGCCGGTCGTCGTCGCGGCGCCTTCGGCGCGGTATCGGGTCGGCGGCGGCGTGCCCAGGTCGATGACCTTGGCCGCGGGCGGCATGCTCCCGAGCGGTGTGTTGGGCGGTGCCATCCACACGATCTTGAGTTTGTCTCCGGAGGCAATGTCGACCCAGGTCGGGGAGACGACGCCCTTCTTTGCGAAGACGGTGTGGCTGTCGAAGGTCACGTTGACCGTCGACGAGGTGGGCGTGTTGGTCATGGTGCCACGCTGGTGTGCGTGACCATGGTGTCGGGTGTGGGTGACGACGGTGATCGTAACGCCGCCGGAGGTTCCGGGGCCCGTGGTGATCCCACTGACGACAGTGCGCAGCGGGGGCGGCGTGCCCAGGTCGGCGACCGATGTCGCGGGCACCGTCGAGGGGTTCGTGCCGTCCGGTACCGTCCATGTGATCTTGACCTTGTCGCCAAGGGTGAGAGCACTCCATGACGCGGTCGAGTTCGCCAGGGTGGAGAAGGTCGTGTTCGTGTCGAGCATGACCGTGATCGGCGTCGTGCTGCCGCCGTGGTGATGGTGCCGCAGTGGCGTGACCAGAACGCCGGTGCCCGTGGCAGCGCCCGTAATGATCCCGTACACGTGAATCGTGCGCGTGTTCGTCGCGGTGGTCGTGGCGTGCGATCGACCATGGAAGCTGCCATGGCTCGTGCCGTGCTGTGCGAACGCCGCCGGAGTGACGACCAGTCCAATCGCCAGCGCGGCCGAGAGTGCGGTGCGTGTCTGCATATGGGGGTCTACCTCTAGCTCGATTGCGATCTTCCGGTGGGTTATCGGCGGCATGCGCCGAACGCTCAACTCCCGTTGGTCGCCGTGGAACCCCCGCGGGCGGTGGAAGGCGTGCGTCTGGGGAGGTTGTTCCCCGCAGCGAGGCCACGCAAGCGGCGGTCCGAGAACCAGAGCCGCAAGGCGACGCGGACCGGTGGTCGCGACCCGTAGATCAACAGTCCGGTGTCGCTGTCCAGTTCGCGCAACTGGTGCGCGGTGATCAAGGGCTCGGGGACCTCGGTCGCCGTTGTCGAGTGCCCCAGACGCCCGCGGGTGAGCGTGGTCCGGGTGCGGTCGGTGACCCCGAGGGACCGACTGACCCGCTCCAGGGTCTCGGGATCGCCGATGCCCGGCAGCAACACTCGCGCGCGGTGGTTGGCGATCACCGTGGCCGCACCGGTGCCGTAGATCGCCTGGATCTGGGCGTGGTCGTGAAAGA
>JADGPH010000142.1 GCA_017882555.1 Thermoleophilia bacterium | reverse complement strand
GGGCTTCGTCACCCGGCAGGACTGGCCGTGGGTCGTGAAGATCGGAATCGGCACGGTGGCACTGGCGTCCTTCCTCGTCTACCAGTGGGTGATCGGCCGGCGGGCGTTCCGCGCGGGCGAGACCGGCGACCTGGCGGAGTTCGAGGCCGGGGCCCGTCGAATCATCGCCGGGTAGGCAGGCCGTTGTTCGCGCGCGAGCGTATGGTGGCGCTAGCCACCCAGCGCTGCCCTATTGGGTAGGTGGAGGGGGATAGGGCTGCTCTCGCTACACGTGCCCGCACGTGGCCAGCAGCGCGGTCTCCTGAGCCCGGGAGCGCTCGAGGTCTGGCAGCGCGGGATGATGTGGGGGTTGATCAAGGTTCGAGGTAAGGGCGTCCGCCCGGACTAGCGTCGGTGTAACGACCGGGCTTGTCAACCCCGAGCAGGGGACGGGGAGCCAGGCCGTCCTTCATGCGCGCGCGCGCGTAGGCCGGGGCGGAGCGGCCAATTGGGACGGGAGGCTAGTGGGGAGGGAGGAATCGCTCGCGTGTACGCGCACGCGCGCACGATTGGCGTGGGGAATGGGGGCATATCAGCGGCGCCGGAGGGCAGTCGTCTAGGGCTATACGTGTACGGGCGTCTCCCCCGGTGTCGCCGCGGCCGGGCCGAATGCCCTCGAAAAACGGTCAGCCGACAGCGATGCCGGTCGCGCGTGCAGATACCGCGACGTCGTCGCCAGCGCGCTATGCCCCATCGCGGCCTGAATCGTCACAAGGTCCACGCCGTCTGCGGCCAGGAGCGAGCCGAAGGTATGACGCAGATCATGCCAGCGCAACGGGTCCACGCCTGCGGCTACCTGAGCACGGCGGTACCGACGCCTCAGGGCCGAGCCGTCAACGTGACGTCCGATGACGCTGGCGCACACAAGGTCGTCAGCGCTGACGAAATGCTCGCGACGGCTGATGCGGTCCAGCGCAGCGGCAGCGGGGTCCGCTAGCGGTACCTGTCGCACGCGGCCGCTCTTAGTCGTCGTCTCAATCCCGTCGCTCATGGCGCGGCTAACGACGATCACGCGCTTGACGAAGTCCACATCGCGCCAGCGCAGCGCGAGCAGTTCGCCGAGCCGCAGTCCGGCGTAGGCGCTGATCCTGACCATTTCGGCGTCGAGGCGGGGGTCGATGTCGCTTGACTGCTCGCGCCGGACCTCAGCCTCGAAGGCCCTGGCGATGGCCTCGACGTTCTCGACGCGGTAGAACTCAAGCGGCCCGGCGTGGGGTTCCGAGCGCTTGTCAGCCTCGCGGGCAGGGTTCGTGGGCAGTCCGAAGGTCGAACCCTTCGCGCCGTAGTTGAAGATCGCCGAGACGATGGCCCGGTGCTTGTTGACGGTCCGGGGGCTCGCGCCCGTCGCGGCAATCGTGCCGAGCAGGGCTTCGACATCCCTCGTCGTGATCTTGGCCGCTGGCAGGTTGCCGATCGCGCCCATAATCGGACCCCGCAGGACGCCGCTCCCGCGCCGATGCGGAGCGCCGGGCTCGGCGAGCAGTAGCCGGTGGTCTGCCAGCGTCGAAGGCTTCGCGCCCTTCACCCGCTCAAGCCACACGAGATACGCGGCTGCGACTTCGCGGAAGGTCGGGCCGCGCTCGCGTCGCTCCCTATCGGCCCGCTCGCTGGCTTCGGCGCCGGAGACGAACTTGGCGACAATCTCGGCGGCCGCTGCGTGAGCCTTGCGGGCGTCATACGAGCCCTCGGGGACACGACCGCGTCTCGGGATCCACGCGCCGGTCGTGGCATCGCGGATGAGCCACGCGGGACCAATCCGACGGCGGACCTGCTGGCCCTGATGCCGGAACTTGGCCTCGTAGAACACGCGCACTCCGTGCTCCCTGACGATCAGCGACGCGCTCGGCTGCGCGTTGGATCGGTATGCTGCCTGCGTCGCCATCGGACATTACCTCCGTTGCGTCCGGGGGTCGGCCATGCACGGCGCGGCCCCTCAGTTCCTGCCACGTTAGCGATAGAAAGACGTGGATACCACTCCCCGTGGGTACCGCTTTGGGTACCGGATGAGCACGACAGATCGCGATAATGCCCTATCTAACAGGGGTGTCCCGGCCTAACCTAAGCCAACCGGCAAGTAGGCGGCGCACTCCAAAACCGGGGGTTGGGGGTTCGAGTCCCTCCGGCCCTGTTATCAACGTGGACTGAATGGCACGTATTCGACCCGCACGAAATGATGGATCATCAAAGGATGACGGTGGCGAGAAATCGCCAGCGCCTCCCGCCCGCGCGCGCCGGAACAAGAGTGATGGAGGCCGTCAGCCGTCCGCACCGCGCCCCAAGCCCGCCGCGCAGCGTGAGAAGACCGGAGCCGTCACCAAGGCCGTCCAAGATCAACGGCGCGGGTCGCGGTTTCTCAGCGATGTCGTCGCCGAGCTCCGTAAGGTGCAGTGGCCAACGCGATCGCAGTTGTTGCAGTCCACCGCGGTCGTCATCGTAGTGGTCGCGATCGTCACGATTTACCTCGATGTGGTTGACACCATCGTCAATCGCATCGTGCACGCAATCTTCTAGCTCGCCGTTCGCCCTCCGAAGGGACGTATTCGCCCGTGTTCCGCTGGTATGTGATCAACACTTACTCTGGCCATGAAAAGAAGGTCAAGGCGAACCTTGAACATCGCCTGGTCTCGCTTGGCCAACGCGACAACGTGCGCGATATTGTCGTGCCGACTGAGCAGGTCATCGAGACCAAGGACGGCCAAAAGATCCAGACCGAAAAGCGCACCCTGCCCGGGTACGTGCTCGTGAACATGGACATGACTCCGGATGCGCTCTGGGTGGTCAAGGACACACCGGGCGTGACCGGATTCGTGGGTTCGTCGACCGATCCGGTGCCGTTGACCCAGGCCGAGGTCGACCGTCTGCTGCGGACCCACTCCGAGCTGCGTCCGAAGGTGCGCGCGGAATTCTCGGTTGGCGAGTCGGTCAAGGTCATCTCGGGACCGCTCTCGGACTTCACCGGGGAGATCGCGGAAATCAACTCCGAGGCGGGCCGCGTCAAGGTGCTGGTGAGCATCTTCGGCCGCGAAACCCCCGCGGATCTCTCGTTCGACCAGGTCAAGAAGCTCACGTAATCCCCGCGTAACTGCACTTTTGCCCCGCGCGCAACGCGGGGTGGCTACAATAGCCGTCCGCTGAGTGGCGCCTGTGCGCCCACGACGCGGCCGGCTGCACCCACGACAAGCACACAGAAAGAGCCATGGCGAAGAAGGTCCTGCAGATCATCAAGCTCCAGATCCCGGCTGGGCAGGCGTCTCCGGCGCCGCCTGTTGGTCCCGCTCTGGGTGCGGCCAGCATCAACATCATGGAGTTCTGTAAGGCGTTCAACGCCCAGACCCAGGCTGCCAACGGGACGGTTACTCCTGTGGAGATCTCGGTCTTCGAAGACCGTTCCTTTACGTTCATTACCAAGACGCCGCCGGCGCCCGTGCTGATCTTGCAGGCGCTTGGGATTCCCAGCGGGTCGGCGGTGCCACAGACCGACAAGGTCGGGACGCTGACGCGTGACCAGGTTCGGCAGATTGCCGAAACCAAGATGCCGGATCTGAATGCCAACAGCATCGAGTCGGCGATGTCGATGATTGCCGGAACCGCCCGCAGCATGGGCGTTCTGGTCGAGGATTAGGCCCACCGGGGCCGAGGACGACTGGCGGGGATCGCCCGCGACCGCTACTCTGCGCGGCCGGCGCCCAGCCGATGACAAAGGAACACGACGTGTCCAAGCGCGGCAAGCGCTACCAACAGGCAAAACTTGAAGTCAGCGCGAGCGAGATCTACTCGCCGCTCTCGGCCATGCGCCTGATCAAATCGCAGGAGCTCACCCGGTTCGATGCGACCGTCGAGGTCCACGTGCGTCTGGGTGTGAACGTGCGCCACGCAGACCAGCAACTGCGCGGCACCATTAGCCTGCCCCACGGCACCGGCAAGAGTGTCCGGGTCGCTGTCTTCGCACAGGGTGACAAGGCGCGGGAGGCCGAGGAGGCCGGTGCCGACCTCGTGGGCGG
Organism: Thermoleophilia bacterium; assembly: GCA_017882555.1. Classification (GTDB taxonomy): domain Bacteria; phylum Actinomycetota; class Thermoleophilia; order Miltoncostaeales; family Miltoncostaeaceae; genus CAITWD01. The sequence goes on along the minus strand of JADGPH010000142.1, from coordinate 16,120 downwards.
CGACGACCTGGCGGCCAGGATCGAAGCCGGCTTCTCCGAGTTTGATGTCGCCATCGCGACGCCCGACATGATGGGGACCGTCGGCAAGCTCGGTCGGATCCTGGGCCCGCAGGGCAAGATGCCGAATCCCAAGACAGGCACCGTGACCTTTGATGTCGCGCGCGCGGTCGAAGACGTCAAGGGGGGCAAGGTCGAGTACCGGACCGACCGTACGGGCATCGTGCACCTCGGCATCGGCAAGCGCTCATTCGAAGAGCACGCCTTGGTGGAGAACTACCAGGCGGTCCTCGAGGAAATCTTGCGGGCCAAGCCGGCCGCCGCCAAGGGTCGCTACATCAAGTCGATCACCGTCGTCCAGACGATGGGTCCCGGTATTCCCGTCGACACGACGCGGACATCGAATTTGCTCGAGGAGGCGACCGCCTAAGGCGGCCACGACTTTCTTCACGCTGACCAAAGACCCACGGGGGCGCGCCGCACTGGCCGCCTGAAACCGGTCCGCAAGGACCACCCGCGCGAGGTTGGCGAGGTTCCTCGTTGTGTGTCTGCCCGGACGGCGGCACCGCGTCGGTCCGCGCCCATCCCCGCCGGACCAGATGACGAGGAGGTGAGGCACTGCGACGGGACCAAAAGGCGGAAGTCATCGCCGAACTCGAAGCACGGCTGAGCTCGACCAACACCGTGCTTGCCGCCGACTTTCGGGGCCTGAGCGTCAAGGAACTCTCGGAGTTGCGCGGCGCGTTGCGTGGCGCCGACGCCGGACTCACTGTTGCCAAGAACACGCTCGCCCGTCGGGCGGCGAACGCCACCGGACAGGGCGCCCTGTTGGGATTCCTATCTGGTCCGACCGGGCTCGTGTGGGTCGATGGTGACCCTGCCGTCGCGGCGAAGGTCCTCAACGACTTCGCCAAGCGCCTGGAGCACCTTCAACTCAAGGGTGGGCTGCTTGACGGGCGCGAGTTGTCGATCGCCGAGTTGGAACACCTTGCAACGCTGCCGTCGCGTGAGCAGTTGCTTGCGCAGCTGGCCGGTGGCGTGGCTGCACCACTGCGAGGTCTTGCGGGAACACTGCACAACATGATCTCTGGGCTGGCACAAGCCCTAAACGCGTTGCACGCGCAACGCGCGGGCGAGGGCAGCTAGCTCTCCGCTCGTCCAACCGCATCAGCACTTACCAAGGAACCAGGAGGACGAACGATGGGAATTACGACGGAAGAGTGGATCGAGGAGCTCAAGGGCATTTCCGTGCTCGAGCTCGCAGAGCGCGTCAAGGCGATTGAAGAGGTCTTCGGTGTGACGGCGGCTGCCCCGGTTGCCGTGGCCGCTGCTCCGGCTGCAGGTGCCGGCGCCGCAGTTGTCGAGGAAGAGCAGACCGCCTTCACCGTGCAGCTCGAGGGCACCGGCGAGAAGAAGATTCAGGTCATCAAGGTCGTTCGCTCGGTCACCGGCTTGGGTCTCAAAGAGGCCAAGGACCTGGTCGACGGCGCGCCCAATGCGGTCAAGGAAGGCGTCACCAAGGAAGAGGCCGAGCAGATCAAGTCGCAGCTCGAAGAGGCCGGCGCCAGCGTGTCAGTCAAGTAGTCGTGCGGTCATCGGTGGACGGGTGGCATCCCGTGCCTGAGCGATGACCATGGAAGATTGAGGTGACAGCATGGCCCGCACGGCGCGATGATCGCGCGGTGCGGGCCATGGGTCGTTTGTGGAGAGATCTGGCGTGGGTCCCCGGACAATCTTTGGCGCCGGGCGCCGTCTGCCCCTAGAAACCGATACCCGGCATCCGCCAAACTCTGTGGCGGTCGGCACGTAGACCACCACGTGGTGGTCAGACCACGCCGCACGGCGTGCCGCACGCGTTTGTCCCATTACCTTGACCCACCCCGCGATTCGGAGGATTTCATGCCACTCGAGCGTTCCGTAAAGAGCGACCTTCGTGACAAGGTCTCGACCGCAAACAAGTCCAACGTCGATGGCATCATCGCGCTGGTTGAGGCTGCACGCGGGGGCCTCGTGGAAGATGACGCCGACTTCGTGCGCCTCGGCGGGTGGCTCGATGATTTGGCCGTCGTCAAGGCGGGATCGGTCCCCGGTCGCTTCGGAGACACCGCGTAAGCGGATCGTGGAGCCGGGGCTCGTCGCGGACCGGCGCGGGCCCCGGGAAGATCCTCGGGGCCCGCTGCGCGCCTAGCGTGCCTTGGCGCGGGGGACCTGCAGCATGCGCTGCAGGCGCCGTGTCTCTGCGAGCGCGTTGACCGGGCGTCGGTCATGCGTCGACAGGTTCGCCACACGATCGATGCGACCCTTGCGTCCCTCGCGGACCTCGACCCAGCGTTCGTAGTCTTCGACGAGATCGAGCAGCTGACGTGCCAGATCGAGCGAGAGCTGGGTCACCTCGAAGGGCTCTCCGTCGAGCAGCACCGCCCGGTCGTCGGCGCGATACACGAGCTCCCCGGCACCCGGTTTTGCCGCGCGGAATGTCGATCCGGAAATGCGCACGCTCATCCCGTGCCACTCGCGCTTGAGCACGCCAGGCTCCACCGCAGGGCGAAATCCGAACGCGCGCATGCGCCGTCGCTCCTCAGGTGCCGACCACAGCGCATGGGCGGTTTCCAGAAGGCCTTCGAGCCGGGGGATGAAGCTTTCCGGGTCGTCCGGGTCGCCGAGTGAAGGAAGCCCCAATGTCATTCTCACCAGTATGCACTGGGTAGCGGGTCGGTGTCGAACCAGATACACTGAAATTTCAGTCTGACCGGTTGGGGTGATTTCAGCTGCTCTGTTCTTTTGACCCTTCGGGTGCTCGCTCGGGTGCCGTGTTGGGATACTCTCTGCTGCTGATCTCTGCTACCGTGTTGAACCCCGTCCCGCCCGGTTCACGTAAGCGGCAAGCTTCCGCTCGCCGTGACCACCATGCTCGTCCAGGAGGCCTCGCGACTTGAGCAAGGTTAAAGCTGCCCGCGTCCGCCGCACGTTTTCCCGTCTGGGAAATATCGAAGAGGTTCCGGACCTCATCGACATCCAGCGCTCGTCTTTTGAGTGGTTTCTCAATGAGGGACTTCGAGAGACTATTGACGACATCTCTCCGATTGAGGACTTCACCGGCACGCTGGCGGTCCAGTTTGGGTCGTATTCCATTGGCGGTTGGGAGCCAGGGATGCCGCTGGACCAAATCGTGCCGAACAATGACATCCGTGAGTGCCGCGAGAAGGACCTCGTCTACGCCGCCCCGCTGACGATGCAGGTCTTTTTCATCAATCGCGAGACCGGCGAGATTCGCGAGCAGAAGGTCTTCATGGGCGATGTGCCGCTGATGACCGACTGGGGCACGTTCGTCGTGAACGGTACCGAGCGGGTGGTCGTCACCCAGCTCGTGCGTTCGCCCGGCGCGTACATCATGGAGCCCAAGGACGCCGAGAAGCAGGTCTTCATCGCGAACCTGATGCCCTCGCGCGGCTCATGGGTTGAGCTGGAGATCGACAAGAAGGGTCTGGTCAATGTTCGCATCGACCGTAAGCGCAAGCTCCCGGTGACGACCCTGCTCTTCGCGATCGGCTACACGCGTGACGATATTTCCAACCTGTTCCGTCATCCGAACGATCCCGACCGGGTGAACCCGTTCATCCAGATGACGCTGGACCGGGACGCGACCGAGGGTGCACCGCAGAGTGGCAATCGCAAGAGCCTTGAGGAGCTCACGTCGCTGGTCGCCGAAATGCGGGCGCTCAACGTTGACATCGAGAACCTGCCGGCCGATGAACGCCAGCGGATCGATGACGAGATCGCCAAGGTCGAGAAGCGCATCGACCTGCGGGCGGGCGAGTTGATGCAGCATGCCTTGATCGAGGTCTTCAAGAAGCAGCGCCCCGGTGAGCCGCCGACCGTCGATAACAGCAAGTCGCTGGTGCGGTCGCTGTTTTTCGATCCGAAGCGCTACGACCTCACCCGTGTGGGCCGCTACAAGCTCAACGCGCGTCTGGATACGAGTGTGGATCCGGAAGTGCGCACGCTGACCAACCCGCGCTTTACCGGTCGCGTATCCAGCATGAGCGACGACTTGGTCAACCTGATCCGCCGCTTGGTGGACCTGCCGATCCGTATCGGTGTGCCCGAAGACAGCAAGGACTTTGCCGCGGACGCCGCGATCTATCCGCGCGATGAGATCGCGATCGAGATGGATGAGTACGAGCACTTTGGCAACCGTCGCCTGCGCACCGTCGGGGAGCTCATCCAGGAGGCATTCCGGATCGGCTTCTACCGCATGGAGCGCGTCGTGCGCGAGCGGATGAGCACCGAAGATGTCGACACCATCACCCCACAGACGATCATCAACATTCGTCCGGTGGTGGCTGCACTCAAGGAGTTCTTCGGCTCGTCGCAGCTGTCGCAGTTCATGGACCAAACCAACACGCTCGCGGGTCTGACGCACCGTCGCCGCCTGTCAGCGCTGGGCGCCGGCGGCCTGACGCGTGAGCGGGCCCCGATTGAGGTCCGCGACGTGCACCCGACCCACTACGGGCGCATGTGCCCGATCGAGACGCCGGAAGGCCCGAACATCGGCCTGATCGGTTCACTGGGCAGCTACGCGACCGTCAACGAGTTTGGCTTTATCCAGACGCGCTACCGCCGTGTGGAGAAGGGTGTCGTGACCGACAACCTGGAGTGGCTCGACGCGACCCAGGAAGAGAACAAGATCATCGCCCAAGCCAATGCCGCGGTCGACGCGAAGGGCAAGCTGATCGCCCCGGTGTTGTGCCGTAAGGCCGGAGAGCCGGAGCTGTTCGACCCCGAAGACGTTGACTACATGGACGTCTCGCCGGCGCAGATCGTCTCGGTGGCCACCGCACTGATCCCGTTCCTGGAGCACAACGACGCCAACCGTGCGCTGATGGGCGCCAACATGCAGCGTCAGGCCGTGCCGCTCATGATCACCGAGGCCCCGCTGGTGGGAACCGGTATGGAGCGCCGTGCCGCCATCGACAGTCGCGACGTGGTCATCGCGCGTTCCAACGGGACGGTCGCGGCCATCGACGCGCGTCAGATCATCGTCGAGGACACCCAGGGCGAGCTGACCCGATATGAGTTGGAGAAGTTCAAGCGGTCCAATCAGGGCACGATCATCCATCAGAAGCCGATCGTGCGGATGGGCGATGAGATCGAATCCGGCGAGGTGCTGGCCGACGGAAGCTCCACCGACCTGGGCGAGCTCGCACTCGGCAAGAACATCCTGGTCGCCTTCATGGCCTGGGAGGGTTACAACTACGAGGACGCGATCATCATCTCTGACCGGCTGGTCAAGGATGACATCCTTTCTTCGATCCACATCGAGGAGTACGAGATCGACGCCCGCACCACCAAGCTCGGTGGCGAAGAGATCACGCGGGACATCCCGAATCGCTCCGAGGAGTCACTGAAAGACCTCGACGAGCGTGGCATCGTGCGCATCGGCGCCGAGGTCACCTCGGGCGATTTGCTGGTGGGCAAGGTCACCCCGAAGGGTGAGACCGAGCTGACCGCCGAAGAGAAGCTCATCCGTGCCATCTTCAAGGAAAAGGCCGGCGAGGTTCGCGACACCTCACTCAAGGTGCCGCACGGCGAAGGTGGCAAGGTCATCGACGTCAAGGTCTTCAGCCGCGAGAACGGTGACGACCTGTCGCCGGGTGTCAATCAGTTGGTCCGGGTCTACGTCGCCAAGCGACGCAAGATTGCCGAGGGCGACAAGCTCGCCGGGCGGCACGGCAACAAAGGCGTGATCTCCAAGATCGTCCCGGTCGCCGACATGCCGTTCATGGAAGACGGCACCCCCGTCGAAATGATCCTGAACCCGCTGGGTGTGCCGAGCCGGATGAACATCGGCCAGATCCTCGAGACCCACCTCGGCTGGGCCGCCAACTACGGGTGGAATCCCCAAGGCGGCGACGACGGTCTGCCGCTCGGGCGGACGTTCGTCTCGACCCCGGTCTTCGACGGTGCGACGCCGGAAGATGTCGACCGTGCGCTGATCGACTGGTATCACAGCCATCCCGAGGTGCCGATCAACCTCGCCATCGACGAGGGCGACCGTGAGGGTCGGCAGTGCTCCGGCAAGTTCCAGCTCTACAACGGACGCACGGGTGAGCCGTATGACGGCAAGGTCACCGTCGGGTACATGTACATGCTCAAGCTGCTGCACTTGGTCGACGACAAGATCCACGCTCGGTCGACTGGTCCGTACTCGCTCGTCACCCAGCAGCCGTTGGGTGGTAAGGCGCAGTTCGGCGGTCAGCGGTTCGGTGAGATGGAAGTGTGGGCCTTGGAAGCCTACGGCGCCGCCTACACCCTCCAGGAAATGCTGACAATCAAGAGCGATGACACCGTGGGTCGCGTGAAGGCCTACGAGGCAATCGTGAAGGGCGAGAACATCCAGGAGCCTTCGATTCCGGAGAGCTTTAAGGTGCTGCTGAAAGAAATGCAGAGCCTTGGTTTGGACGTGAAGGTGCACGGTGACGCGGTGCCGGAGTTCATCGGGAAGGACGAAGACGATGATCTTCTGCGTGCTGCGGAGGAGCTCGGCATCGACCTCTCGGGTGGCCTTGGCGGGCTGCGTCGTGAGGACGAATCGTCTGCGGACGGCGAGACAGCCCCGGCCGAGGTTGTCGCGAGTACCGAGCCCAAGGAACACCAAGAGGCCCAGGACTGACGGGAGCCCCGGGGCGCGCGCCGCGCGTTCCGGGGCTGATTCCGGGGATGCAACCTCGAGCGGTACGAGTCGTACCGCCCGTCGCAATGAGGAGCAAGCACACGTGATCGATATCAATAACTTCGACACCATCTCCATCGGCCTAGCTTCGCCGAAGCAGATTCGCCAATGGTCATCGGGCGAGGTCACAAAGCCCGAGACCATCAACTACCGCACGCTGAAGCCCGAGAAGGATGGGCTGTTCTGCGAGAAGATCTTCGGTCCGACCAAGGACTGGGAGTGCTACTGCGGCAAGTACAAGCGCGTCCGCTACAAGGGCATCATCTGCGAGCGCTGCGGGGTGGAGGTCACGCGTGCCAAGGTGCGTCGTGAGCGCATGGGGCACATCGACCTCGCGGCACCGGTGTCGCACATCTGGTTCTTCAAGGGCGTCCCCAGCCGCATCGGCTACATGCTCGATATCGCTCCCAAGGAACTCGAGAAGGTGCTCTACTACGCCGCCTCGATCGTCACCTGGGTCGACGAGGACAAGCGTGCCGAGGATCTCGACACCCTTCAAGAGAAGATCAACGAGGCGCTGGACCAGTACACCCTGGACCGCGAAGAGCGCGTGCTGGAGTTGCAGGAGCGTCTCGAGCGCCGTTCGGCGTGGCTGCGCGGGGAGGGCGGGACCGAGGCCTTCACCGACGAAGACTTCTACTGGCTCGACGACCTTGAACGCGACCGGACCTCTGAGGACCGCTCCGCCAAGCGCGTGCTGACCGACGCTGACAAGCGCCAGGCAGAGACCGAGCTGCGGCGCGAGACCGATCTCTCGATCAAGGACATCGAGCGGTACACCGAGGAGGCCATCGATCGCCTGCAGCGGGCATGGATCACCTTCAAAGACATGCGTCCGCGTCAGATCGAGACCGACGAGCAGCTGTTCCGGGAGATGCGCGACCGGTTTGCCTCGTCGTTTGGGTTTGGCGAGTACTTCCGCGGCGGCATGGGCGCCGCGGCGATTCGGGATCTGCTTGCGGTCATCGACCTCGAGCTCGAGGTCGAGTTCCTGCGCGAGACGATCCAGACCTCCAAGGGGCAGCGCCAAGCCCGTGCCCTTAAGCGGCTCAAGGTCATGTCGGCGTTCCGGCGCAGTGAGAACCGCCCGGAGTGGATGGTGCTCGAGTCCGTGCCGGTCATCCCGCCTGAGCTTCGCCCAATGGTCCAGCTCGACGGTGGCCGCTTTGCGACCAGCGACCTCAACGACCTCTACCGCCGCGTGATCAACCGGAACAACCGCCTCAAGCGGCTCCTCGACTTGGGCGCCCCCGAGATCATCGTCAACAACGAGAAGCGGATGCTCCAGGAAGCCGTTGACGCGCTGTTCGACAACGGCCGCCGCGGCCGCGCGGTGACGGGTCCGGGCAACCGCCCGCTCAAGTCGCTCTCGGACATGCTCAAGGGCAAGCAGGGGCGTTTCCGGCAGAACCTGCTCGGGAAGCGCGTCGACTACTCGGGTCGTTCGGTCATCGTGGCCGGGCCGGAGTTGCGCCTGCACCAGTGCGGCTTGCCGAAGCTGATGGCGCTTGAGCTCTTTAAGCCGTTCATCATGAGTCGTTTGGTCGAGCGCAAGCAAGTCATGAACATCAAGGCCGCCAAGAAGTTGGTCGATGCGATGGTGCCCGAGGTCTGGGACGTACTGGAAGAGGTCATCCAGGAGCACCCGGTGCTGCTGAACCGCGCGCCGACGCTCCACCGACTGGGTATCCAGGCCTTTGAGCCGGTGCTCGTCGAGGGCAAGGCCATCCAAATCCACCCGCTGGTCTGCACCGCATTCAATGCCGACTTTGACGGCGACCAGATGGCGGTGCACTTGCCGCTGTCGGTCGAAGCTCAGACCGAAGCCCGGATCCTGATGCTCTCGGCCAACAACATCCTCTCGCCGGCTCACGGCCGACCGATTGCGGTGCCCAGTCAGGACATGGTCTTGGGGCTGTACTACCTGACCTACTGTCGATCGGTCGACATCCGACCGATCGGGTCGAGCGAGGGCAGCTTCGCCAAGGAGCTGGTCGAGCTGGTCGATCCAAAGACGCGCAAGTGGGTCTTGCCCAAGGGCCATGAAGCACGCTTTGAGGGCGACGAGCGCCGCTTCCCCGAAAACGACGGCTGGAGCACCGATCCGTTTACGCGGTCCGGGCTGCCCGAGCGCGTTCCTGCCTTTGGTGACATCGAAGACGTTCTCAGCTCGCTCGAGCACCGTCAGGTGCCGCTGCAATCGGTCATCCAGCTGCGCGATCGCGGTCGCGGGATCACGGAGATCACGACCGCGGGTCGCATCGTGTTCAACCACGAGATCGAGACCGACCTCATCGACGTGTACCCGGAAGCCGCAACCGACGAGCACCGCTTCCCGCGGACGAACCGGATCTTCACCAAGCGTGAGGTCACGGATCTGATCGAGGAGATGGTCAACCTCTACGGACCGACGATCGTCTCGATGGTGCTCGACACCTTCAAGCGTCTCGGATTCCGCTACTCGAGTGACTCGGGGATCACCATCAGCAAGAACGACATCGTCGTTCCGCCGAACAAGGCTGAGATCCTCGAGAAGTACGACCGCGAGGTCGAAGAGGTCGAGAGCTACTTCAACCGCGGCGAGATGAGCGTCGAAGAGCGCCACGAAGCAGTGGTCTCGCTCTGGGACCGTGCCACGGACGAGGTTGCCAAGGCGATGGAAGCCCACCTGTTCCGCCTGAACCCCATCTACATGATGGCCAACAGTGGAGCGCGAGGGTCGTTTAAGCAGATCCGCCAGCTGGCCGGCATGCGTGGCCTGATGAATAACCCGAAGGGTGAGACGATCGAGCGCCCGATCAAGAGCAACTTCATGGAAGGGCTCTCGGTGCTCGAGTACTTCATCTCGACCCACGGGGCGCGCAAGGGTCTGGCCGACACCGCCCTGAAGACCGCGGACTCGGGCTACCTGACGCGTCGCCTGGTCGACGTCTCCCAGGACATGATCGTTCGCGAGCACGATTGTGGGACGACCGACGGTATCGACGTGCCGATCTTCCGGGACGGGAGCATCAACCTGAGCCTCGGCGGGCGTCTGTTGCTCGGTCCGGTCGTGGATGCGGTGACCGGCGAGGTCATCGTCGATCCCCGTCTGCTCAATGACGACGAGGAAGAGCACTCGGGCACCCTGGTCACCAACGAAATGGTCCAGGACATCAGCACGGCGTGCCGCGACAAGCACGGGAACCCCCGGAACGCGATCGCCGTGATGCGCTCACCGCTCAAGTGCCGCAGTGACTTCGGTGTGTGCGGCAACTGCTACGGCCGGAACCCCGCCTCGGGTCGCCTGTGCGAGACCGGTGACGCGGTCGGCATCATTGCCGCCCAGTCGATTGGCGAGCCCGGCACGCAGCTCACCATGCGGACCTTCCACACCGGCGGTGTGGCCGGGGCCGATATCACCCACGGTCTGCCGCGTATCGTCGAACTGTTTGAGGCCCGGAAGCCAAAGGCCCTCGCGCACGTTGCGAAGGTCGACGGCTGGGTCCGCATCGAAGACGACGAGACCCGCCCCGGCGCTGCGCACTTGGTGCTGGTCGAGCCGGAATACATTCCCGTCGATGATGCCGGTACGGGCGCAACCCGCCAGCCGGTCCGCGAGCACGTCTACAACGTTCCCAAGCGCACCCAGATCACCGTTACTGACGGTGCATGGGTGACCGCTGGGTCGCTGTTGACCCTCGGGTCGGCCTTCCCGGCCGACATCCTCGCCGCGACGTCCGGTGTGGCGTTGGGCGTGCTGGGTACCGCGAGCAAGATCACCCGCGAACGGGCTCCCAAGGGCAGCACCGAACAGTGGATCCGGATTGATGTGGTCACCGAGGCCGGCACCAGCGAGCGCTTGCTGCGCTTGCCTGCCGATCGCCCCGAGCCCCACATCGAGAAGGGCATGGAGGTCGTCCCTGGTCGGTTCTTGCTGCCCGTGGGCGCCCACCGCGACCGCTCGACCAAGACCGAGCTGTACCTCGTGCGCGAGGTGCAGAACGTGTACCGGTCCCAGGGTGTGGACATCAACGACAAGCACATCGAGATCATCGTGCGCCAGATGCTGCGCAAGGTGCGTATCGAGGACTCGGGGATCACAAACTTCCTCCCGGGCGGGCTGGTCGACAAGCCGGTGCTCTTCCGCGAGAACGCACGCGCCGCGCGCGAGCGCTTCGAGCAACTGCTGGCCCAGCGCGAGGCCGGCGAGTGGACGGGCACCGACGTTGACCTCGAGCGCGAAGTCGACGATGCCCAGGCCTCGTACGAGCCGCTGATCTTGGGGATCACCAAGGCGTCGCTTGCCACGGAGTCGTTCCTGTCGGCTGCGTCGTTCCAGGAGACCACCAAGGTCCTCACGGATGCCGCACTCGAAGGGAAGATCGATCGTCTGCGCGGTTTGAAGGAGAACGTGATCATCGGCAAGCTCATCCCGGCAGCGACCGGTTTGCGCCACTATCGCCAGCTCGAGATCGAATCGGCGCAGCGTGCACCTGCGCTGCTCGACTTCGATCTGGATACGCCGTACACGGACTTCGACGATGATGATTTCGCGCTTCCCGCGATCGGTGACGACAGTGGCACCTACCACTTCGAGCCAGAGACACCCGAGGGCGAGTGAGACCTGCGGCGTGCTGAACCGCACAGCGGTTCAGCACGCCGCAAAGGTTGAAAATTGTACCGGGGCATCGTCATGTCGCGGTACAATTCTGGCCACACGGCGGACCCTTGTCCGACGTGCTCGATGACGTGTTACCGCGCCCGCTCCGAACGCGAGGCTCGCCCGCCCAGATCGTCGCTGCGTGGGCCGATCTGGCACCTCGGTGTGTGCTAACGTCCCCAAGCCGCTCGCACCGGGCGGTTGACCACGCACTCGTTTTCAACGCGACAAAAGGTGCTCGTGCCAACGATTAACCAGCTCGTCCGCAAGGGTCGGACGCCCAAGACGTCCAAGACCTCGACGCCGGCACTCCGGGGTGCGCCCCAGAAGCGCGGCGTCTGCACCCGTGTCTACACCACCACGCCGAAGAAGCCGAATTCGGCGCTTCGCAAGGTCTGCCGTGTGCGGTTGACCAACGGGGTGGAGGTCACGACCTACATCCCCGGTGAGGGCCACAACCTCCAAGAGCACTCGGTGGTTCTGGTTCGTGGCGGTCGTGTGAAGGATCTTCCGGGTGTGCGGTACAAGGTGATCCGCGCTGCACTCGATGCCGCTGGTGTCGCAAATCGTCGAAAAGCGCGCTCGAAGTACGGCGCCAAGACCCCAAAGTAGCCCATGCCACGTCGCGCAGTAGTTACCGTCCGTCCGCTTGAACCGGACCCCGTCTATCACAGCGCCTTGGTGACGCAGCTCATCAACAAGGTGCTCAAGGACGGAAAGAAGTCAGTCGCCGAGCACATCGTCTACGGCGCGCTTGATCGGATCCGCGATCGCACGGGTCGTGATCCGGTCCAGGTCACCGAAGAGGCGATTCGCAACGTGACCCCGATGCTCGAGGTCAAGTCCCGCCGCGTCGGTGGTGCCACGTACCAGGTGCCGCTCGAGGTCCAGCCGCGCCGCGGTCGGACGCTCGCGGTGCGCTGGATCGTCGGGTTCTCGCGGGACCGCCGTGAGAAGCAGATGAGCGAGCGCTTGGCCAACGAGCTGCTCGACGCGCTGGGTTCACAGGGCGGGGCGTTTAAGCGGAAGGACGACATCTACCGCATGGCCCAGGCGAACAAGGCGTTTGCGCACTACCGCTGGTAGCGCGTAGTCCCGCCGGTTCGCACCGCGTAGGGATGGCAATTTCGGTAGATGTGATGCGTGCGCCTACGGGCGCACGCTCGAGTTGAGACGTAAGGAGATCACTCTTGTCGACGGCGATGAAGCGCACACCGCTTGAGCGGGTACGCAACATCGGCATCATGGCCCACATTGATGCCGGTAAGACGACCACGACGGAGCGGATTCTCTACTACACCGGCCGTGTGCACCGGATGGGTGAGGTGCACGAGGGCGGGGCCACGATGGACTGGATGGCCCAGGAGCAAGAGCGCGGCATCACCATCACCAGCGCCGCCACCACCTGCTTTTGGAACGACCACCGCATCAACATCATCGACACCCCCGGTCACGTCGACTTCACCATCGAGGTCGAGCGCTCACTGCGTGTGCTCGACGGGGCGGTGGCCCTGTTCGACTCGGTCGCTGGTGTGGAACCGCAGAGCGAGACCGTGTGGCGTCAGGCCGACCGGTACGGCGTTCCTCGGATCGCCTACGTGAACAAGATGGACCGCATCGGTGCGGACTTCACCAAGGCCGTGCAGACCATGGTTGATCGTCTGGGTGCCAACGCGATACCGATCCAATTGCCGATCGGCGCGGAGTCCGAATTTATCGGTCTGATCGACTTGGTCAAACTCGAAGCGGTCATCTACTCCGACGACCTCGGGACCATCCAGGAAAGGTCAGCCGTCCCCGCCCAGTACGAGGCCGCCGCGCGCGCCGCGCGCGAGAAGTTGGTCGAGGCCGTCGCCGACAGCGACGACACCTTGGCCGAGGCCTACCTCGAGGGCGAAGAGATCAGCGCCCAACGTCTCTCGGCGGCATTGCGCAAGGCCGTGCTGGCCGCGACGGTCACCCCGGTGCTCTGCGGTTCATCGTTCAAGAACAAGGGCGTGCAGCCGCTGCTGGACGCCGTGGTGGACTACCTGCCGTCGCCGCTCGATGTGCCCGCGGCCGAGGGCATCGTTCCGGGCCACGAAGACGAGCACATCACACGTGAGGCGAGCGAGTCCGCGCCGTTTGCCGCTCTCGCGTTCAAGGTGATGAGCGACCCGTACGTCGGTCGTCTGACCTACCTGCGGGTCTACTCCGGCTCGATCGAGTCCGGTGCGGGTGTGGTCAACGCCACCAAGGACCGCAAGGAGCGCGTCGGTCGTCTGCTGATGATGCACGCCAATCACCGGGAAGATGTGGATTCGGTGGGCGCAGGCGACATCGTTGCCGCCGTGGGCCTCAAGAGCACCACAACCGGTGACACCTTGTGTGATCCGCACGCGCAGATCGTGCTGGAGCAGATGACGTTTCCGGAGCCGGTGATTGGTCTGGCGATCGAGCCGAAGACCAAGCAGGACCAGGAGAAGCTCGGCGCGGCGCTCGGACGTCTGTCGGATGAGGATCCGACCTTCCGCGTGCGCACCGATGACGAGACCGGCCAGACCATCATCTCCGGTATGGGCGAGCTACACCTCGAGATCATCGTCGATCGTCTGATGCGTGAGTTCAGCGTGGATGCGAACGTCGGCGCCCCGCAGGTGGCCTACCGCGAGACGGTCCGCAAGCGGGTCGACAAGGTCGAAGGTCGCTTCGTGCGTCAAACCGGTGGTCGTGGTCAGTTCGGTCACGTCTACATCTCGATCGAGCCCAACGAATCCGGGGCGGGCTACCTATTCGAGAGCAAGATCGTCGGTGGGTCGATTCCCAAGGAATACGTCCCGGCGGTGAATGCGGGTATCCGCGAAGCCCTTGAGGGTGGTGTACTCGCCGGCTATCCGATCGTCGACGTGAAAGTCCAGTTGATCGATGGGTCCTACCATGATGTGGACTCGTCGGAGATGGCCTTCAAGATCGCCGGGTCGATGGCGCTCAAGGAAGCTGTCAGGCGTGCCAGCCCGGTGATCCTCGAGCCGATGATGGCCGTCGAGGTTGTCGCGCCGAAGGAGTTCGTCGGGACGGTCGTGGGTGATCTGACGCGGCGCCGTGGTCGCATTGGTGGCACCGAGCCGCGCCCCGGCGGGCTCGAGGTGGTCACCGCCAGCGTCCCGCTGTCGGAGATGTTCGGGTACGCGACGTCGGTGCGGTCGGCGACCCAGGGTCGCGCGACCTTCACCATGCAGTTCGAGCGGTACTCCGACGTGCCGACGCACATCGCCCAAGAGATTCAGCAGAAGGTTGGCGCCTCGCACTAGGGTGCAGCAGCGTTGGCGCGGTGCCGGCAGCATCTCAAAGGGCCTCGCGCGGTGCGCGGGGCCCTTTTTTTATGCGCTGCTCCCAGCGCCGATCTGCCGGGGGTCCCCCGCTCAGGCCAACTGCTGGGCGAGCAGCACCGCCGGATGGATTGCGGGTCGGTCGGCAAGTTCGATCACCTGCTGTCGGCACGACGAGCCGTGGGCGATCACCAGATCACCGGCGCGGGCCGCCGGCACGAGCCGGTCGGCGGCGATCTGACGCGAGAGTTCTGGGTGCGCGTAGCCGAATGCCCCGGCCATGCCGCAGCACCCCGCCCCCGACGCGGTGGCGACGAGTCCGGGAACGCAGCGTACGAGCTCGAGCAGGCGATTCGCGCCACCGGTCGCGGCCTCATGGCAATGGCAGTGGACGACGGCGTTGGCGTGGCGCGGGCGCAGCGCCGGGACCCCGATACGGAGCACCGCCTGCTCAAAGGTCTCGATGGCCTCGGCAACCGGTCCGACACGCAGGTCATCGACCAACGAACCCGCATCGTCGGTCAGCATGGACCAGCACGAGGGCTCCAGGGTGACGATCGGGATTCCCTCGATCGCGTAGGGTGCAAGGCGGTCCAAGGCGCCGCGCAGGCGCTTGCGGGCGGCATCGACGCGCCCCTGGGAGAGCAGCGGGCGTCCGCAGCACCCGGGGTCGACGACGGCAACGCGGGACCCGGTCGCTTCCAGGACCGCGATCGCCGCAGCGCCCACCTCGGGGTGCAAGTACCGCGTGAAGGTGTCCATCATCAGCGCGACATCGGGACGCTCGGCGCCCGCCCGCGGCGGGTTCCAGGCCCGTACGGGCGACGGAGGACGGCGGCCGAGCACGAGGCCGGCCACGCGGGTTCCGACGCGCGCAAGCGCCGGCACGCGGGAACCCGCCGCCAGCAATGTGTGGGTGGCGCCGAAGGCGCGGGCCCGCACGGGGACTCCATCGCGTTGGTGGCGGTGATCGAGCGCCTCGATCTTCAGGCGCGCCATATCGACGGCGGCCGGGCACTCGGCCGCGCACGCCTTACAGCCCAGACACAGATCCAGTGCGTCGTGAAGGTCGTCGTTCGCCAGTCCACCGTCGAGGCGCCCCTCGATCGCCGCACGCAACAAGACCGCTCGCCCTCTGGTCGAGTGGCGTTCGTCGCCGAGGGCCTGGAAGCTCGGGCACATCGTGCCCTGGTGGCTCCGACAGGCCCCGTTGCCGTTGCAGGCCTCCGCGGCCCGGGCGATGCCACGTTCGCGCCCAAACGACAGGTTGGTGGCGATCTTGGGACGGATCGGCGCTTCCATGATGCGCAGGCCCGAGTCGAGCCGGTCAGGAAAGACGAGCACACCGGGATTCAGGAGCCCCTCTGGGTCAAGCGCGCGCTTGAGGCTGGCAAAGGCGTCCATCGTGGCTGGCGGGTACATCCGCGGCAACAACTCGCC
>JADGPH010000141.1 GCA_017882555.1 Thermoleophilia bacterium | reverse complement strand
CCCGCCAGCGTGAGATTCTCGACCTGTTGAACGACGGAGTGCGGCCTCGGGAGATCGCCGAGCGTCTTGTTATCTCTCCGAACACGGTCAAGACGCACATGTTTCGAATGCGTAAGCGGCTCCAAGACGAGAGGGCGCTCGCCTCACTCGGGGCGGATGCGTGACCGCCGCACCGCAGCGCGCGACATCAACGGACCGTGGTGGTCGCCGGCGGGAGCGGATCTGGCCCCTGTGAACGGTGCCGCAAAGGTTGCATGAGCAGACCGTTGCGCGCATTCCGTTCGCGATGTGCGCGCCGCGGTGGCCTGTGTAACGATTGGGGTCGAGCCGGACATGGATTCACCGATGGCCATAGATGATCGACAACGCGCGGTCCTGGCGTGAACACAGACCAGCCAGCGTCTCCTCGTGTGCCCGATGCGAGCGGGGCATCGGAAGCTGGCGTGCCCAACACGGCGTGCGTTGCGGGCGTCGCCGGGACGATCGCTGAGATCGCGGCATTGCGGCGTCTCGCAACCGCTGTCGCCTCGGAGTCGGACACCTACAAGATCTGTGATCTTGCGGCAAAGGAAGTTGCCCTCCACATGGGCGTCGATGCGGTGTTGGTGTGTCGTTTCGAGGGTGGGGTCGCTCGGGTCATCGGGCAATGGTCGGAGGGGCCACACGTTCCGGATCCCGAGTTGCCACTGGTCGGCCACGGTGCACTTGCCGAGGTGGCGAGCACCGCCCAGCCCGCGCGCGTCGACGACGTCGTGCCGCTACGCGATGACCCGGTGGCGCCGGTCGTCGGACACATATCCCGTGCCAGCGTCGCTGCCCCGCTCATGAGCCCCGAGGGCATGTGGGGGGCGGTACTCGCCTCGACTGCCAGCCCGGAGGATTTTGCACCGGATGCCGAGCAGCGGCTGGCGGAGTTCGCCGAGCTTGTCGGGATGGCAATCTCCAACGCCGCCGATCGGGCGCGCCTCGTCGAGCTTGTCGCTCAAGATCCCCTGACCGGGTTGGCAAATCACCGCACCTTTGTCGAGCGTCTCGAGCAGGAAATCCAGCGGGCCACACGTCACGGCCATGCGCTCTCACTGGTTGTGATCGATGTCGATGGGTTCAAACAGCTCAACGCTCAGCACGGACATGCCGTCGGCGATCAGGTACTGACCGGACTCGCTCGCCATTTGCGTAGCGCAGCCCGTAGCTGGGACGTTCTCGCGCGATTGGGAGGCGATGAGTTTGCGTGGTTGCTTCCCCACAGCGAGATCGATGGTGCTCAACAGGCCGCCGAACGCGTGCACCACGTCATCGCCAGTAGCCCCGCAGCGGGTGTCGGGCGCA
Organism: Thermoleophilia bacterium; assembly: GCA_017882555.1. Lineage (GTDB taxonomy): Bacteria > Actinomycetota > Thermoleophilia > Miltoncostaeales > Miltoncostaeaceae > CAITWD01. The sequence continues at coordinate 4,363 of JADGPH010000141.1, read as the reverse complement.
TCACGGTGTCGATGGGGATCTGCGATCTTTCCCGTGCGCGCGATGCCGAGCACCTTGTTGGGTACGCCGTCGTCGCCCTTAATGCGGCCAAGCGGCACGGTGGCAATACGGTGGGCGAGTACGAGGCGCCGGCGCCCTCCGCGACTGCACCAGTACGCGAAACACCCCGACTGGATCAGACCCATACGCTCGCGAGCGTCTATGCACTCTCACGCGCGGTTGATGCGCGGGACCCCAGCATGCGAGAGCACTCGCGGCGCGTCGCCGACCTTGCCGGCCACTTGGCCAGGGTGCTCGGATGGCCACCGACCCGCGCGGTGCGCCTTCGTGAAGCGGGCCTGTTGCATGATGTTGGCAAGATCGGCGTTCCCGACGCGATCCTTCTCAAGGCGGCGCCGCTAACGCCGGAGGAATACGCGGTGGCAAAGACCCATGCCGAAGCAGGGGCACGCATCATCGAGGGGCTTTTCGGCGCTGAACAGGTGCTCTGGGTGCGCCATCATCACGAGCGGCACGACGGGCGGGGATATCCCGACGGTCTGTCCGGGGACAGCATTCCCGATGGCGCCCGGATACTCGCTGTCGCCGACAGTTGGGATGTCATGATCTCTGGTCGTCCGTACAAGGCCGCGTTGAGCACCGAGCAGGCCCTCCGGGAGTGCCGGAGGCTAGCGGGGACCCAGTTTGCCCCTGACGTGGTGCACGCTCTCGGGCAACTTTGGGATTCGGGAGCCTTCACCGACGGCCTGGGGCACCTGGCGGCCTACGACTGACGCGCTGGCGGTGTTCGCTCGCCCATGATGGACAATGCGCCGTCACTCTGGTGCGAACGATCACGCCGACAGCTTGAGAACGGGTTCATGGTGCACTTATTGGCCGCGCAGGCCAAACCAGGGGACGGACCTCGCCGGTGTCGACAAGCTGAGATCTCACGTCCGAGTCCGGTATCGCGCGTGAAACGGTGGTGTATCGGAGATTTGTCTCGGACCTGCCCGAGGCGAGCCTTAGCGCCGCTCGATGCGCGGAGGCTTCCTTGCACGTCGGCGGGTTTTGTATCGTCTCGCTCAACCAGCAGGTTGTTCTGACCAAAGGCAGACGATGAGACTGACGCGAGCGCGCATCACCAACTATCGAAGCATTGAGGACTCGGGTTGGGTTGAGTTCGGGGATGTCACGTGCCTCGTCGGGAAGAACGAGTCGGGCAAGACGGCTTTCCTCCAAGCGCTGGCCCACCTCAATCCGATCAGCGGACCGAGCGACTTCGAAGAACTCATGGACTACCCGAGTCGTCACTACGCCGCGTATCGAGGGAGGTTGGACAAGAGCCCCGCGAAGGTTGTCGAGGCCGAGTTCGAGTTGGATGACGAGGAGATGGCCGCGGTCGAATCCGAGTTTGGGAAGGGTTTCCTAAAGAACCGGCAGCTGAGCGTCTCGAGGGGCTACGGCCCGATCGCCATGTACGCAACTTCGCAGGCCATTCCTGTGGCAATCAGGCACATGACCAAGTCGCTCGAAGTCCCGGCTTCGGCTCGCGCGAGGCTCAACGAGGCAAGTTCGTTTGTGGAGGTGAAGGAGACCCTCGCGGGCGTTCCGGCGACAGAGAGCGTGACGGCGTTCCTCGGGACAATGGCCGAATGGCGGGATGAGAACGTCGTGTTGCACCTCATTGACAGCTATCTGAAGGGCTGGGTCCCGAAGTTCTTCTACTTCGACGACTACAGCATCATGAAGGGGCGGGTTTCGATGCCCTACCTTCGTGAACGCAAGGACGCGGGCCAACTCGATGAGGCGGACCAGGCATTTCTCTCGCTGCTAACGATGGTCGGCGCGGTGCCGGAGGACTTCGAAAATGCGAACAATTTCGAAGGTCTGACCCGCGAGCTTGAAGCCGCGGCGAACTCGGTCACGGATCAAGTCTGCACGTACTGGACGCAAAACCGTCAGCTCGAGGTCGGGTTCGTCGTCTCCGATCCCGATGCAGGGGCACTGCCGCCGCTCGACCACGGGCCGATCCTGCACGTCCGCGTTCGCAACAACAAGCACCGTGTCACCGTCCCGTTCGATGAGCGGTCGCGCGGGTTCGTCTGGTTCTTCTCCTTCTTCGCGTACTTCTCGGACCTCGAGCGGGAGAACCCGGGTTTGATCCTGCTCCTTGACGAGCCGGGCCTGAATCTGCACGCGACCGCACAGCGGGACTTCCTGCGCCTGATCGATGAGCGCCTCGCGCCGCGCCACCAAGTCATCTACTCGACCCACTCTCCGTTCATGGTCGAGGCGGGCCGCTTGGATCGCGTTCGAACGGTCCAAGATGTTGGCGACGAGGGGACCAAGGTCTCCGACGATGTCCTGGGGACCGACGGCGACACACGGTTTCCGCTCCTGGCGGCCCTCGGGTACGACCTGGCGCAGAACCTCTTTGTTGCCCCGAACTGCCTTCTGGTCGAAGGGCCTTCGGACATGCTCTATCTGCAGTTACTTACCCAGGCGCTCCGTGCGAAGTCGCGCCAAGGTCTTGATGATGCGTGGGTGCTGGTGCCGGTCGGTGGCGCTGACAAGCTCGTGACCTTCGTGTCGCTGCTGGGAAGCAACCAGGTGAACGCGGCGGTGCTGATGCACGTGTCGAACCGCGAACGACAGCAATCCAAGAATCTGCAGTCGGACGGACGCCTCTCGGCCAACGCTGTCGTTCGACTGACGGAGATCACGGGCACGAGCGCCGCGGACATTGAAGACATCTTCACGCCGAGCTTCTACCTCGAACTCGTCAACGGCGCCTTCTCCGACCGACTCAGCAAGAAGATCACCCTGCGCGTGATCGGAAAGGGAAACCCGCGGATCGCGGTGTTGGTTGGCAATTACTTCAAGGCCCTGACCGCTGGTGGCGAGGCATTTAGCCGCTATCCGCCCGCCGCCTACTTCCTCGCAGAGCAGGTCACGTTGCTCCCGAAATTGGATGACGCAACGCTTGACCGAGCTGAGATGCTCTTCGAGCGAATCAACGGACTGGTGCAGCGAGGCTGACGAGGGCATCGAAATGGCTGGCGTCGAATTCGGCTTGTGCGGGCACAACGGCTCGCACGTAACCGCGCAGACGACGGTTGGCTCTCGTGGCATCACCCAATGCACCGTGGGTCCCGAGTCCTGCGTGTTGCCACAGGCCGACGGGCCACAGCGCGCGACATCTCATATTTCGCCTTGGTCTCCGCAGTCGTCGAGGCAGCTGCACAAGTTGGGGGGACATACGTTCGATCCCCGTACTGCCCATCTCGAGACCGCCATTGCGAGGACGATTCCCGCCAGGAATGCCGGCTATCGTCACCGACGGTGTTCCGACAGTGAACCCGGAACCGACGACGGTGAGGGGTGTGCCGCCGCCGACCGGTCCCATCCGGGGCCAGACTGCGGTCACGGTGGGTTGGGCGACGCCGAGGGTCCCAGTCGCGAGCCCCAGGACCGCAACCAAGGCGAGGGCGATCGTGATGGCCATACGTCGTCCCATCGTCTGTCTGCCAAGGATGTGACGAAACGCGCTGAAGGTCCCGAACTCACTTCCTGACTAGTTGGCGTCGCCAAGTGTCCAGAGTCCCTGCATGGATCGAGCCTGCCCGGTAGACCGCAATCGGTCGATAGTTGGGTTACACGGGCTGCGCGACCGATTTCGCTGCCAGCGGGAGTTGGGATCGTGCAGGCGCCGCAACTCGCACGGCTCGCTTCGTGGCGGCCGCGACATCGGCAGGGTTAGCGCTGGCGGTGCCGAAAAGCCGATCATGAGTTCCGATGCTCTCCGCCAGGCCGTGCACGAGGCGCGCGACGAGGCCGCGCCATTTGCCGTCCTGGCGACCGTAGCGTTGGTCGTCCTCTCAATGGTCAGCCTGCGTGCAAACTGGCAGCTCGTCGGAGGAGCCGGATGGTGGGTGTGGCTTATCGCGGCCGCTCCGTACGCGGCACTTGCGCTCATGCTCGTCGCCGGCCTCGATCGGGGCTGGGACCGCGAACGGCGCCGGGCGGTCGTCAAGCTCTTGCTCGTGGTTGTCGTGGTCTGCAGCGTGTTGGAGACCGGGCTGCTTGCCGCGTCACTCCTGAGCGCATCAAAACTCGGGATCAGTGGGCCGCAACTGCTCCAGAGTGCGAGCACGCTGTGGCTGTCGAACGTGATCGCCTTCGGATTGGCATTCTGGGAGCTCGATTGCGGCGGCCCGGTCCGCCGCGCACTCTCCGCGCACCGGCGCACCCCAGACATCCAGTTTCCGCAGGACGAGAACCCGACCCTCGCGCGGGCCGGGTGGGTTCCGCACCTTTCCGACTATCTCTACCTGTCGACGACGAACTCGATCGCATTTAGTCCCACCGACGCGATGCCCCT
>JADGPH010000020.1 GCA_017882555.1 Thermoleophilia bacterium | reverse complement strand
TGACGTGCAGCACCCGCCAGCCCGCCGCGCCAAAGCGCTGAGGGACATCCTCGGTGAACGACAGCGAGGTGGGCCCATCCAGGCTGATGGAGTTGTCGTCGTAGATGCCGATCAGCTTGCCGAGTCGGAGGTGGCCGGCGAGCGATGCCGCCTCGTAGGAAATGCCTTCCATGAGGTCACCGTCCGAACAGATGAACCATGTGCGGTGGTCGACGACCTCGTGCCCGGGACGATTGAAATTGGCCGACGACAGCTGCTCGGCAAGCGCGAGCCCGACGGCGTTGGCAAGCCCCTGCCCGAGAGGGCCCGTGGTGACCTCCACCCCGGGAGTGTCCCCGCGTTCTGGGTGGCCTGGTGTCGCCGATCCCCACTGGCGGAAGCGCTTGATTTCTGCCAGCGACAGGTCGTATCCCGATAGGTGCAACAAGGAGTACAGCAGTGCCGAGGCGTGGCCTGCCGAGAGCACGAAGCGATCCCGGTTTGGCCATTGCGGGTCGTGCGGGTCGTAGCGCAGGTGATGCCCGAACAGCATCCATCCGATCGGGGCGAGGCCCATGGGTGCGCCGGGGTGGCCGCTGTTGGCACGCTGGACCGCATCGATCGACAGCGTTCGAACGGTCGTTACAACCAATTGGTCGGGGGCGAGATCGGCGGGCACGCGGACCTTTCAGCGGTGGTCACTCGGGCTCGCTGAGTCTACCGCCCGTGCCGTTGCCCTCGTCGCCGAGCCGACATCGGTGGTGCCGCGGGACGCACCAAGCTGGCCACGGCGCTCTTCGCCGCCGGGGTGGGTAATCTGCAAACCATGAGAGTGTCAACAATGTGGAGGCGGTCATGGCGGGCACGATGCGAGCACTTGTCACCCACCAGTGGGGCGATCCCGAGGAGCTTCGCCTCGAGGTGGTCCCACGTCCTGAGGCAGGCGAGGGCGAGGTCCTGGTGCGGGTGGCTGCCGCGGGTATCAACCCCGTCGACTGGAAGACTCGGCGCACCGGTGGGCTGATGGTCAGCCGTGGGGTCGAGCCGCCAGTCATTCTGGGGTGGGACATCTCTGGCGTGGTCGAGGCCGTTGGGCCCGGCGTGGAGGGGTTCGCCGTCGGTGATGAGGTATTTGGGCTGCCCAAGTTCCCGAAGGTCGCGGGTGGGTATGCCGAATACGTGGCGGCGCCAGCGGCAGATCTGGCACACAAGCCGAAGAACGTGAGTCATCCCGAAGCCGCATCGTTGCCGCTCGTAGGGCTTACCGCGATCCAGGCACTGGATGCCGCCGATCTGCAGGCCGGGCAACTGATTCTCGTGCACGCAGCGGCCGGGGGGGTCGGATCGATGGCGGTGCAGATGGCGAAAGCGCGTGGGGCACGCGTCGCCGGGACGGCGTCCACCGAAAACCAGCAGACCTTGCGCGACCTCGGCGTGGACATTCCGATCGACTACTCGACCACACGGTTCGAGGACGTCGTCAGTGACGCCGACGTGGTACTGGAAAGCCGCGGCGGGGACATACGTCAACGCTCATGGGGTGTGTTGCGCAGGGGTGGGATCATGGTGTCGATTCTCGGGCCACTGCCACCAGAAGATGCTGAGGCGCATGGGGTTCGCGCGACGAGCTTGTTGGTGCGACCCGATGGTGCGCAGATGAAGACGATTGCGGACATGGTCGAGGCCGGCACGCTGCGACCGTTCGTGCGGGAAGCATTTCCGCTTGAGCGGGCCGCAGAGGCCCATCGCATCGCGGAGACCGGCCACGGGCGCGGCAAGCTGGTGTTCATCCCGTGAGCGCAGGCGGGTATGGTGGCCGTTCACGTCGGTCGCCATACCCGTCGCGGTGTGCACGAATCGTCGCGCATGTCACCATCGTGGTGGCGTTGGCTGATCGGCCGACGTTCGTGGGACAATTCTTCAACGCGGTGGTGTTGAGGAATGCTGTCGTGAGACCTGAGAGGGTTGTGATGCGCCGCCTCACCGCAGGAATACTGGTTCCGATGTGCCTGCTGGCCGCTGGCTGCGGTGCCGCGTCGCTGCCGACGCCGACCTCGAGCCTGCCGTCGGGGACGCGTGTGGGGCCGCAGGTGTTCTTGAGTGACTCGGCCTCGAGTGTCACTGCGGTCCGGACGTTTGTTGAGGCGCTCGGGGCGCACGGGGCGTCGATCACGGCGGGACAGGCCAAGTTAGCGGCGCCCCTGCTGGAGAGTTCATCCCAACAGGCCCAGATCGGATTGCACCGCCTGATGGCCGAGGAGGTCGACGACGTCCGCCTCGAGCAACAGCGCAAGGCGATCACAGGACCCCTCGGGGCCGTCGTGGTGCAAATGTCGGCGATCGCGGGATCGGCCGGTACCGGTGATGCCGCGGCCGTTGTGCGTGACCTTGGGGCGTTGCGCACCGCGATCGCGGCGTTGAAGCGGGCGGGCGCCTAACCCGCGCGTGGCCTGCTTAGGGCCGGGGCGACCGGGCCCGATCCGCCGGAGATCTGGCCGGGCCCATCACCCGCGACCGAGGACTTCCAGCCGGGGACGGGTGTCGTTAGGCGGCGTGTGCCGGCGCGTCCGGAGCGACGGGCGGCACCGCGTGCCATGGGATCATGATCTCCCGGCCGTCGGTGGTGATCAGACGAGCCGTGCGCAGTTTGGAGAAGCCCGTCGTCACGGCTTCTCGCGATGCGCCGACCAGTGACGCCCACTGTGCGTGGGTGAGGTCCAGACGTAGTTGGATGCCGTCCTTGGTCGCGACGCCGAAGCGGTCGGCCAATTGATGAAGCCGAGCACGCAGTCGGTCTTCGACGCGCATTTCGCTGATCAGCGCGACGGTCTGGCTGAGTGTCGTCGTGCGCTCAGACAGTACCTGAGCCACATTGCGACCGAGGCGTGGATAGCGCGACATCAGCGCTTCCAGCGACTGGCCCGACAGTGGCGACACCGCCGCGTCCTCGAGGGCGGCAACCATCGGTTCGGTCGCGGTTCCGAGGGTTGAATAGACGTTACCTTCATCGAGGATGGCAGTCATGACCTCATGACCGGGTGCCGTGGACTCAAAGACCGCAATCCGGCCGGTACGAACCACGAACAGGTGATCGGGTCGAAGCAGTGGTTCGGGGACCTCGCCACCACGCGGCCAGCGCACGACGGGAAGGCGGTTCTCCAACATCGCGAGGTCGGCTGCGGGCAGTCCAGCAAACAGATCCATACGGGCAATGCTGAGCCGGGAGGCCAAACGTTGGCGGTTCGACGTCGCCGGCAACTGGGAGACTTCTTTGAGTGCGGTAGCCATAAGTAGAAGTGTCGCACCCAATTGTTATGGGGATCTGATGGGATTCGGAAGATGTGACGGGGAATCTCGGCGCCGTCGCCCCGTCCGAGGCCATGTCGCGCTCATGGATTCCGCGTGGATTTGACCCCGATTGGGCCCGGCCAGGCGTTGTCTTCCCGGACGCGGCGGTCGATGTAGAGCAATGCCACCCCGGCGTTTGCGACGGGGGCCACGACGGTCAGGGCGACAAACGCACCCACGCCGCGGATGACGGTCCCAAGGGTGCCCCCAATCGGGTTGAGCGGGATGCTGATCAGTTCGGTGATCAGCAATGCACTCAGCGCGATGGTGATCTGGATCGCCAGATAGCTGCCGAGAATCCACCAGAACACGCCTTTGGCAAGGCCGGCGCTGCGCTCCATGGAGCTCCTGAGCGCACGATCCTCGGTCACGCTGACGATTGGCGCAAACAGCCACACGACGACCAAATAGAGGCCCGGAATCAGTAGGGCGAAGAATCCGAGGACGATACCGACCGACGTGACCACCACCACGGCGGCAAGTTGCCAGAACCGTTCGCCGACAAGCTCCAGGGCAGAGCCGGCATGCGCGGACTCTCCGTTGAGCATCTGCATCACGATCACGGTGGTGGCGGCGACCGAAAGCTGTCCGAGCAGGAGCTGGGGCACTAGGCTGATGGCGTCGCGTAGCAGCACACGGATGCTGGTCGCTGGCGTGCCGTAGGCGATTTGGCTCCCCGCAAGCAGGAGCTCGTAGGGCAGCGTGCTCACGAGGGCCACCACCACGAATGACAGTGGCGCCGCGCGGTACATGGCTAAGGCGGTGCGCATGATGCCGCCAAGGCCTAATGGTGCGGCCGGAGGCGGCGAATAGCCTGAGCTCATCCCGATGACGGCCTCACAGATCGCCGTCGTCGAACGGCTGGGATTCGGCTGCGAGCTCATCGATGTCGAGCCCAGTGCTCTGGAGAAAGAACGGCGTCAGCAGGTTGAGGGTGTGCCGGCAGGCGGGGCAGATCGGCAGCGGCGGCGGCGCGGGCAGCTGGGGGTGCTCGCCGCACAGCGAATAGGCCTTGCCGACATATTTCTCACAGATGCCGCAGCTGCCGAATTTGGCATCGAGCCGCACGAGGTCCCAGCCGGACTCGGCAACTTGCGCCACGAAGCCCCGTGTGCGTTCGGTGTATGCCTGAGCATCGGCCGCCAGCTGCGCGCGGGCCTCCTGGGTCCACCCCTCCCGGAGTGCACGAGCAAACGGCTCCGGGGGGTTGGGCACATCACGAAAGCGCTCGGTCCACCGTTCAATTTCGGCGTCCCAGTCACGCACGGCCACCGTCTCAGTCCTCGATGAAGTCCACGGGGACGGGGCCGGCCAACAGTCCTGCCTCCGCACCGCGGCGCAGGAGTTCGTCGACAGCGGCGCGACCGTCGTCGCCGTAGTCGAGGGTGCGCTCGTTCACGTACATGCCAACGAAGCGGTCGGCCAAGTCCATGTCGAGTCCGCGACCGAACTGTTCGGCGTGGACCAGCGCCGGCTCGCGGTGCTCAAGGGCGTATGAGATGCTGTCGCGCAGCAGGTGCGAGAGTCTGCGCATCGTCTGGTCATCACCGACATCCCGACGTATCGCGTTGGCCCCGAGCGGCAAGGGGAGCCCGCCGGTGAGTTCGTCCCACCACTGGCCGAGGTCGAGGATGCTGACCAATCCTTGGGTTTGATAGGTCAGCTGTCCCTCGTGAATCACCAGGCCGGCATCGACGTGGCCGGCGGCGACCTCGTCGAGAATCTCATCGAACGGCACGATCACCGGATCGACGATACGACCCACCGCCAATTGCAGCTCAAGGAAGGCGCTCGTCCAGGTCCCGGGCACTGCAACGCGCAGCGAGGGCAGCTGTGCGGGATCGAGCTGCTCGCGCGCAACGACCATTGGGCCATATTTTTCGCCCATCGACGCGCCGTGGGGGAGCAGGCGGTAGTGGTGGGAGACGTACGCATAGGCGTGGACGGAGATCGCGGTCACCTCAAGGCGGCCTTCGACGGCCCAGCGGTTCAGGGTCTCGATATCCCGGAGAACATGTTCGACACGAAAGCCGTTCGTCGGGATCAGGCCCTGTGCGAGCGCGTAGAACATGAATGCGTCATCGGGGTCAGGGCTGTGGCCGATCCGGATCAGCTGCGATGCCACGCGAGCTCCTCGGTGCGTTGACAGAACATGATCATCCTAGTGGGGCGCGGCCGGATCGTCAGGACGATTGGACCCCGGCGGTGTCCACTGGCCTCGCAGGGCGACCCCCCGCATGAGTCCGCCGGGTCCATGACTGACGTTCATGCCGGAACGTTCCATCACGGCGACCGAGCCGAGATTGTCGTCGGTCGTATTGGCGGTCACACGCGTCACGCCGGCCTGGGTAAACGCCCACTCGATCATCGCGACGGCGGCAATGGTCGCATATCCGTGGCCGCGCGCGGACGGCACGAGCCCGTAACCGATATCGACGATTCCGCGATCATCCGGGGGTCCGTGAAACAGAGTGTCGCCGATTGTGGTGTCGTCGTCCGTGCGGACCACGTGGAATGCACCAAAGGGATCCGACCGGCCTTCATCGATGGCGACCATGACGGCGGTCGCGCATGCCAGCGATCCGTCGGTGGGGTAGTCCTCCGACCAGACGACCCCGGCGAGTGGTGTCGCGATTAGGATGCTGCGCGCGGTGTCGCGATCGATGGCGAGCAGTGTGATGCTCGGTGTCGTGATGTCAATGAGCTCAGGCGAAGAACGTGTCCAAGTGTGAGTAGGGCGGACTGCAACAAC
>JADGPH010000140.1 GCA_017882555.1 Thermoleophilia bacterium | reverse complement strand
TGCGCTGCAGGTGCCGCAGCTCCGTGGCCAGGCGATCCAGCGAGCTGGCGGCGACCGCCATCGTGGTCACGAGCTCGGCGTGGCGGTCACGGGCGACGACCTGGGTCGAGACCGTCTCGGCCCCGAGCCGGAGTTCGGCGAGGACTTCGGCTTCGAGATCGGGCGGCAGCGTCGCGTAGGTTCCGACGGCGCCGGAGAGCTTGCCGAACGCGCACTGCTCCACCGCCCGCCGCAGTCGCTCCTCGTTGCGGTGGCTCTCAAAGGCAAACCCGGCCATCTTCAGTCCGAAGCTGGTGGGTTCGGCATGCACGCCGTGGGTCCGCCCGACCGAGACGGTGTCGCGATGGGTGAGTGCCAGGTCGCGCAGGGTGCGGGTCAGGGCGGCTTGCTCGTCGATCAACAGGGCCCCGGCACGCCCGATTGCCAGGCCGAGCCCGGTGTCAAGGACATCGGAGGAGGTCATCCCGAAGTGGATCCACCGCGAGGCCGGCCCGACGTGCTCGGCGACATCGGTCAGGAAGGCGACGACATCGTGGTTGGTTGTCTTTTCGAGCTCTTGGGAGCGTTCCACGGTGAAGGCGGCCTTCGCCTCGATCTCGGCGAGGTCGTGGGCAGGAATCACCCCACGACGCGCCCACGCGCGGCACACCGCCAACTCGACTTCGAGCCAGCGCCCGAACTTGGCGTCTTCGACCCAGATCGCCGACATCGCGGGTCGTGAGTAGCGGGGGATCACAGGTTGAGTGCGATGTCGCGCCGCATTTGCATACCCTCCCAGGCAATGAGATCTGCTGCTGCGTAGGCCCTTGCGCGGGCCTCGGCGATCGTGATGCCCCGCTGGGCGACCGCGAGGACGCGACCTCCAGCGGTCACGATTTGCCCTGTGTCGTTGGTGCGTGTGCCGGCGTGATACACCTCGGCGCCGGTCGCCATGGCGTCGTCCAGACCGGTGATCACGTCGCCGTGGCGTGGGGTGCCGGGATACCCGGCGGCCGCCAGTACGACGGCGACACATGGATCCTCGTGCACCCGGACCGGGCGGTCGGGCAGCGATCCGCGGGCGGCGCCGCCGAGAAGCTCGACCGCATCTTCCGCCAGGCGCGGTAGGAGCGCTTGGGTCTCGGGATCCCCGAACCGCACGTTGAACTCCAAGACCCGGGGACCGTCGGGGGTCATCATCAGACCCGCGTAGAGCACACCGGAAAACGGTATTCCGCGGCGAGCCATCTCGGCCACGACCGGGCGATGTACGGCGTCGATCAAGCGATCGGCCTCGGCATCAGAGATATCGGGTATCGGGGAGACCGAGCCCATGCCGCCGGTATTGGGCCCGGTGTTGCCGTCGCCGATCGGTTTGTAGTCGCGCGCGGCGGGAAAGCGCGCGACGCTCGCGCCCGCGCAGATCGCCAGCAGCGACACCTCGGGACCGGTCAAACCTTCCTCGATCAAGACGATCTCGCCGGCATCGCCGAACACACGGCGTTCAAGTGCATCGGCGAGCGCGTGGGCGGCTTCGGCCCGGGTGTGCGCGACGACCACGCCTTTGCCGGCGGCCAGTCCATCGGCCTTGATCGCCACGGGGAGGCCAAAGGTGTCGATCACCTTGAGCCCGGCGGCCACGTCGGTCACCGTCGCGGCCCGGGCGGTGGGCACGCCCGCGGCGACCATGATCTCCTTGGCGAACGTCTTGCTGGCTTCCAGGCGAGCCGCCGCCAGGGATGGGCCGAGCGCCGGGATTCCGGCGGCCCGTAGCGCATCGGCGGCGCCGGTCACCAACGGTGCCTCGGGACCGAGCACGGCGAAGTCGGCGCTGATCGATCGTGCGAGGGCTGTGACCGCAGCGGGAGCGCTGACATCGAGGGGGCGAATCTGGGCGTGCTGGGCAATGCCGGCGTTGCCCGGCGCGCAGACGATATTCGGGTTGCCCTCAGCCCGCGCGAGCGCCCGAACAAGGGCGTGCTCGCGACCGCCGCCGCCCACCACCAGCACCGTTTGCTGCACCGACGCATGCTCGCATATACGACCCTGTGCAGGTCGGGTTCGCACGACATTTTTTCCCGCGGGGAGCGGGGTCATGTCCCCGCGTCTAGATCTCCACCGTATCGATGACCTGGTGGCGGCCCTGGCCGGTACCGATGAGCGTGATCGGGACTTCGATCGCCTGGGAGATCGTCTCCACGTAGGCGCGCGCGGCCGCCGGCAGGTGCTTCAGCTCGCGGCACTCGGAGATGTCGTCATCCCATCCGGCCAGATCGTCGTACATCGGCGTGCAGCCGTGGAAGACGGTCTGGTGGTATGGGAAGTCGCGGAGGATCTCGCCGTCGCGGGTCAGGTAGGCATCGCAGATGCGCACCCGGTCGAAGCCCGAGAGCACGTCAAGCTTGGTGAGGGCCAGCTCGGTGAAGCCCGACAAGCGTGCGGCATAGCGCAAGGCCACGAGATCGATCCATCCGCAGCGGCGCTGACGGCCGGTGGTCGTCCCGAATTCGTTGCCACGCTCGAGCATGCGCGTGCCATCGCTGTCGAAGAGTTCGGTCGGGAACGGACCCTCGCCGACGCGGGTGGTGTACGCCTTGCTGACCCCCAGCACGCGGGTGATCCGCGTCGGGCCGATACCGATCCCGGTCGAGGCGGCGCCCGCGATCGGGTTCGAGGAGGTCACGAACGGATAGGTGCCGTGGTCGACGTCGAGCATCGTGCCCTGTGCGCCTTCGAGCAGCACGCTCTTACCATCGCGCAGTGCGTTTTCGACCAACAGTGACGTGTCGGCAATAAAGGGCGCCAGGCGCGCCGCGACAGGAGCCAGGTTGTCGGCGATCTCTTGGGCGTTCATACGGGGCAGCTCGTAGATCCGCTCCATGATTTCGTTCTTCAGCTCGAGTGCGATTTCGAGTTTGCGCACGAGGATCTTGGGGTCCAGCAGGTCCTGGGCCCGGATTCCGATGCGCGCGGCCTTGTCCTGATAGCAGGGTCCGATGCCGCGCCGGGTCGTGCCGATCGAAAAGCGCCCCAGGCGCATCTCCGATGCCCCATCGAGGGCGACGTGGTACGGCATGATCAGGTGCGCGCTGCCGGACAGCCGCAGGCCATCGAGCGAGATTCCGCGCGATTCGAGCGAATCGAGTTCGGTGACCAGTGCACGTGGATCGACGACGGTACCCGTCCCGATCACACACAACGTGCCGGGGTACAGAATCCCCGAGGGCACCAGGTGCAACTTGTAGGTCTCCGAGCCCGCGACGATGGTATGACCCGCGTTGTTGCCGCCCTGGTAGCGCGCGACCAAGTCGCTCTTTTCCGCCAGCAGGTCGACGACCTTGCCCTTGCCTTCATCACCCCATTGTGCGCCTACGACGACGGTTGCCGACATGGATTAGTTGTCCCGCTTGAGGTTGCCGAACTTTGCATATGTGCCCATAAAGGTGAGCTTCACGCGGTCGGTCGGGCCACTACGGTGTTTTGCGAGGTTCACCTCGGCGATACCCTTCTCTTCGGAGTCGGTGTTGTAGTAGTCATCCCGGTAGATGAGCATGACCAGATCGGCATCTTGCTCAATTGCCCCGGATTCACGCAGGTCGGACAGCATCGGCCGCTTGTCGGGTCGGCTCTCGGGGGAACGGTTGAGCTGCGAGATGCAGATCAGCGGGACGTCCAGATCCCGTGCCAGCATCTTGAGGCCACGCGAAATCGCGGACAGCTCCTGCACGCGGTTCTCGTCACGGCGTCCCGAGCGCGATTCCATAAGCTGGATGTAGTCGACGATCACCAGATCGAGTCCCTCGCGGCTCTTGAGGCGACGGGCCTTGGTGCGCATCTCGCCCACGGTGATGCCTTCGGAATCGTCGATAAACAGCCGCGCCTTGGCGATTTGATCGGCGGCGCGGGTCACGCGTGGCCAATCCTCGGGAGCGAGCCGACCGCTGCGCAGACGTGTCATGTCGACCATCGCGGCCGAGCCCAACATGCGCTGCACCAATTCCTCGCCGCTCATCTCCAACGAGAACACCGCTACGGTGCCGTCCTTGTGGAGCGCGACATGCTCGGCCATGCAGAGCGCCAGCGCCGTCTTCCCCATGCTTGGACGGGCGGCGACGACGACCAGGTTGGCGGGGCGCAGGCCACCTGTCAGGCGGTCCAGATCGGTAAAGCCCGTCGCGAGGCCGGTGACCTCGGACCCGAGCGCGCTGGCTGCGGTCAGCCGCTCGAAACTCTGGGTGACAAGGTCGCGGGATGAGGTGAAATCACCGCGGACGCGCTTTTGGGAGAGCTCGAAGATCAGATCTTCGGCGGATTGCACCATCCCACTGGTTTCGCCCTCGCGCTCGGCAACCATCTTCTCGATCCGCTGAGCAACCTGGAGCAGGCGTCGCTGGGTGGCCGTTTCCCGGACGATCTCGGCGTAGCTGCGGAAGCTTGCGGCGATAAACGGGGTCGCCATGATGTCGAGCACGGCCGCGCGACCCCCGGCGACCTCAAGGTCGCCCTGCTTGGTCAGCTGCTCGACGACCAACAGCGGTTCAATCGGCTCGCCGACCATGAACAGATCGTTGATCGCCATGAAGATGCGTCGATGGCCTTCTTTGTAGAAGTCATCGGGCCCGATCATCGCGAGTGCTTCGGCAACGTTGCCGGGACTTTCCATCAGCGCAGCGAGGAGGAGCTCCTCGGCTTCGACGTTCTGGGGCGGTGGGACGCTCTCGGGCACGTGAGTTGGCCGCAGGGCGGCGTGCGCTCGACGCGGGTGCGTCGAGCGCACGCCGCCTAGTCCAGCAGCGGGCTGACGATCGTCTTGACCTCGGCGACGAGATCGGGACCCAGCTCGATCGGCACGTTGTACGTACCGACAGCGCGGATGGGCGGCTCCACCGTTATCCGGCGGCGGTCGATCGTGATGCCGCGGGCTTCCTTGATGGCTTCGGCGACGTCGCCGGAGGTGATTGAGCCGAACAGACGCCCATCTTCGCCCGCCTTGGCCTTCAGCGTGAGGATCGTGCGACTGAGCAGATCGGCCTGCTCGACGGCCATGGCGCGAGCGCGCACATCGGCAGCCTTGCGCTTTTCCTCATTGCGCTGAACCTCTGCGATCCGTGTAGGGGTCGCCAGTTCGGCAAACCCACGCGGCTGAAGGTAGTTCCGCATGTAGCCGCGCGCGACCGAGACCACAGTCCCGGCTTCGCCCAGCCCATTGATGTCCTGAAGAAGGATGGCGTCCATACGCGCGCGCGCCTCCGTGCGGTGTTCGTGCTTAGAAAGGAATGTCGTCGTCGTCGGCCGGTGCCGCGGGCCGAAGGTCCGACGTGTCAACAGGCAGGTCGGTCGCGGGAGTCGAGGTACCCCAGCTGCCCCGCTCGGCGCCACCTCCACCAGAACCACCACCACCCTCGCCACCGTCCCCCCGACTGTCAAGGAAGAAGATGTCGTTCGCGATGACCTCGACCGACTGCCGCTTGGCGCCGTCTTGGGCTTCCCACTCCCGCCATGAGAGGCGCCCGTCGACCCCGATGCGCCGTCCTTTGGTGAGGTAGTTCGTCGCGGTCTCGGCGGTGCGGCCGAACACGGTCACGTCAAAATAGTTGGCGCGATCGGACCAATTTCCGCTGTCATCGCGTCCGCGACTGCTGACCGCAAGTCGAATCGAACACACCGCTTGGCCCGCTGCGGTGTGACGCAGTTCGGGGTCGCGGGTGAGTCGTCCGACGAGCGTGACGCGATTGAGATCGGCAGGCATGAACTAGCGGGGTCGGCGCCGCGGGCCGCCGCGACCTGCCCGAGCCGGGCGGGCTTCGCCGTCAGGGCGGTCATCCACCGGGACCGGAGCTCCATTGGCTTTTGCGACCTCGGCTTGGACACGGCTGTGGAGGATGACCATGTGACGGATGACGACCTCTTTGTTGATGGTCATCACGCGCTCAGCTTCCCGAAGCCCGTCCACGGTTGCCGAACAGGTAATGATCACGTACCGGCCGTCGGCCTTCTTATCCATGACGTAGCCGAGCTTGCGACGGCCCCAGTCGTTGAGGTGCTCCACGACCCCGCCGGCGTCCCGGATGATCTGTTGGACCCGCTCGATCATCTCTTGCTGGCGCTCCTCGTCCACGTCTGGGTCGAGGATGATCATGATTTCGTAGGGGCTAATTTCCGTCTCCGTTCAAGTGGCACAAACCGGGCCGTGCGATGCCCGGCCCGTTCCGGCAAGCATGGCACTATAGCGACTGCGCACGCGTTCGCGCGAGTCCCGGCGTCGATGTTGTCGTGTGCGGTTCGCCGACGGCTTAGTCGGTGGTCCCGCGCCCGTTGACTGCGGCATGTTGTGCGCGCCGTACGGCGAGCTGACTCAGTTCACGTTGCTCATCATCGGAGAGATGCTGTGCGAGCGCGGCGGCACCGGGTCCGATGTGCTCGGTCAGCCACGCGTCGATCACGTGCGCGGGAGCGCCGCCCCGGCGCGTTGCGACCTCCTGACCATCTCGCAGGATGACCAAGACCGGCACGATCGACCGGCTGATGTGGATCCCTCGCGGCCATAAGAGCGTCTCGCGGTCCGCCCAGTCCGCGGGGCTCGCCAAGATGGCCAGCGCGATCGGGACGTCCGGGCGGGCGTTGGCAACGCGGGTCAGGCTGGCCGGGAGCAGGATCGTCGCCGGACACCGAGGAATGCCCAGCCCGATCACTGCCACGGGTGGGTCGATGACCCGGAGGAGCGCGGTCCCAAGCGCTTCGGGGATGACCGTCCACGTATGGGTGGATCGCTGGTGCACGCCCCTCATCAGAGCATATTTCCGCCTGCTCGGGAATCCCTGGGAGAACGGTGCGCCGGCGAGAGCGATCGTCGTTGGCGCGCTGCAATCGGCGGGATGTCGCAGTGGGTGTCGACGACGCACGACGCGCTGGTAGTGTGACCCCATGGGCCGCATCGCGGATGCCGCACTGGCACGTTTGAACGAAGGCCCAGCGGCCATCGACGACCTCGCTGAGCGGCTTGCCAGCGCGGGCGTGACGCGGGCCAAGAACCCCGTCGCGGCGGTTCGACAGGCCCTGCGCGCCGATTGGCGCGTGCTCGTGCTCCCCGACGGACGGGTTGCGAGCATCGCCCAGGCGATGGCGGATGTCGCCCTCACCGCGCATGTCTCGGTGGCCGACCACGCGCGCGGTGCGGTGGATCTCGAGGCGGACCTTGCGCCGCTGGCCGTGCTCGGCCTGGCGCGGGTGGTGCTGCCGACCGACATTCGCCCCGGCGATCAAATCCTCGTACGGGTCACCGATGCCGTCGCCGGACGGGTCAGCGTCGAGCGCGCACCGAGTTGGTTAGTCGCCAGCGATGCGGAGCTGGCGCTTATCGGACGTGTCCAAGAACTCCTCGAGCGCGCCGGATCGACGACGCAGGATGCGCGGCGGGTGCGATTGTCCGATGCGTTTTGTGAGATCGCGGCCGCGGATCCCTCAGCGTTTCGTCGATCGAATCGCCCGATCTCCGATGCCCTGCGCGACGTGGGCCTCGAGATTCATCTGGGATGGGTGGCACCTGTCGGCACCCGTTGGGGCGCGCTGACCGAGTTGGAGATCGAGGCGCTTGAAAGCGGCGTTGCCGACCATCTGGCCGCTGATCGACCCGTGGAGGCCGCCGAGCTTCAAGACCGGCTGGTATCTGTGCTCCGCCGCCATCTTCCTGAGCGGGTCCCGGCCGCGAGACGGCGTCTGGCCCGGGTGTTGGCACGCGCAGGGCGCACGCAGGATGGCCTTGCGGTACTGACCGGCGCGTTTGGGTTCGACGATCCCGAGGACCGGTACGAGGCATGCCTGCTGGCGATTCGGCTGGGCGACACGCTTGGGGCCCGCAGGTGGGCCGAAGAGGGGCTCGCGCGGGCCGATGGACTCGCCCATGCCGAGGTCGCGGCGTGCCTCGACGATCTTGCCGGCGATCTGGATGCCGAGGCTGCCTATCGGGATGCCCAGGAATGGATCCCGGAGATCTCCGGGCGCGTTGGGGTCGCTGAACGCCTTGCGTCCCAACTGCTCGCACCGCGTCGGTCGTATCTGGTCGGGGCGTTGGTCGAGCAGGTATTTCGCGATGTCGACGAGGAGCGCGCCCAGGCGATCATCGCGGAATTGGGACAGCTCGGGAGTGCTGGCCGCGATGCATGTCTCGCGTGTGCGGCGGTACTGGACGGAGTGCTGGGACGGGC
>JADGPH010000019.1 GCA_017882555.1 Thermoleophilia bacterium | reverse complement strand
GCTGGCCGGTGAGGGTGGATTTGCCCACGCCAGGAGCACCGACGACACCGATGACCCATGTGGTGCCCGGTTGCGCGAACACAAGCCGGTCGACTCCGTCGGCGATAGTGCCGCCGGCCTCCGCGTATGTGATCAGCCGTCCAAGTGCTCGGCGGCTTCCCTCACGGGCGCGGGCGAGCAGTGCTTCCGGGGTGGTTGCGCTGCTCACGGGGTCGTGTACGTGCTCCGCGCGGCTTCGCGGACGCTCGCGACCACCACATCGATCGGAGTGCCCGGGCCCAGGACGGCCGCGACTCCGGCAGCGGTCAGACGCGGAATGTCCTCGGCCGGCACGATTCCACCGATGATCACCGGGATACCCAGACCGGCGTTGGCGACCGCCTGGACCATCATGGGTCCGAGCGTGAGGTGACCGCCGTTGTGCATGGAGATCCCGATCACCGCGACGTCCTCCTGCTCGGCGGCCACGACCACCGATTCCACGGTTTGGCGCAATCCGAGGTAGACGACCTCGCAGCCGGCGTCGCGCAGCATGCGCGCGACGACTTTGAGCCCCCGGTCATGGCCGTCGAAGCCCAGCTTGGCGAGCAGGATCCGCACGGGTTCCTGGTCGCTGGTCATGCGGTTGCCGCTTCGGTGTACGTCCCAAAGACGTCCTCGAGCACCGCGGTGATCTCGCCCAGGGTCGCGTGTGTGTGGACCGCCTCGATCAAGGCGGGCATCAGGTTGCGCACGGGATCGCGGGCCTGTTGGCCGAGCGCCGCGAGCGTCTGGGCAACGTCGGCGGCCGAGCGATTGCGTCGGATCGTCTCGAGGCGTTCGCGCTGTCGGGACTCGGTCGCCGGGTCGATCCGCAGAATCGGTGGGCTGGCGCCCTCGGGGTCGCTGAACGCGTTGACGCCAACGATGATCTGCTCTCCCGCCGCGATCTCGCGCTCAAGTCGGTAGGCCGAGTCGGCAATCTCTGTGACGAAGTACCCGTCGTCGATTCCGGCGTAGACGCCGTCCAGGATCGAGCCGCTTCCGAGTGTGATCAGGTGCGCAAAGATCTCCTCGGCTTGGCGCTCCAGCTCGTCGGTCATCCATTCCACGTAGGCCGATCCCCCGAGCGGGTCGGCGACCCGTGCCACCCCGGTCTCATGTGCGATGACCTGCTGGGTCCGCAGCGCGATTCGCGCAGCGCGCTCGGTGGGCAGCGCGAGCGCCTCGTCGTAGGCATCGGTGTGCAGTGACTGTGTACCGCCGAGAACGCCGGCCAGCGCTTGGATCGCCACGCGTGCGATGTTGAGCTCGGGCTGTTGGGCGGTCAGCGACGCACCGGCGGTTTGGGTGTGGAAGCGCATAAGCAGCGACCGCTCGTCGCGCGCACCCCAATGCTCACGCAGCCAGCGCGCCCAGATCCGCCGGGCCGCCCGATACTTGCCGATTTCCTCGAAGAAGTCGTTGTGTGCGTTGAAAAAGAACGACATCCGTGGGGCGATCGCGTCGACCCCGAGGCCCGCACGTTGGGCGGCCTCGAGATAGGCAAAGCCGTTGGCGAGGGTGAAGCCGAGTTCCTGTGCGGCCGTGGCCCCCGCTTCACGGATGTGGTAGCCCGAGACCGAGACCGGATGCCAGCGGGGCATCTCCGCTTGGGTGAACCGCATCAGATCGGTCACCAGCCGGACCGAGGGCTCGGGAGGGAAGATGTACTCCTTCTGGGCCTGGTATTCCTTGAGGATGTCGTTCTGAATCGTGCCCCCCAGGTCCGAACGGGGGACACCTCGAGAATCCGCGATGGCGACGTACATTGCCATTACCGTCGCGGCGGGTCCGTTGATGGTCATCGAGGTCGTGATGCGGCCGAGCTCGATGCCGGCAAAGAGCTCGTCCATGTCGGTGACGGTGTCGATCGCGACGCCCGCGCGCCCCACCTCGCCCACGGCCCAGGGGTGGTCGGAATCACGACCCATGAGGGTCGGCATGTCGAAGGCCGTCGAGAGCCCCGTGACGCCGGCATCGAGCAACTCACGAAAGCGCTGGTTGGTGTCGGATGCGGCGCCGAAGCCGGCGAACATCCGCATCGTCCAGAGCTTCGTGCGGTACATCGATCGGTACGGCCCACGGGTGTAGGGATACTCACCCGGCGCCCCGAGCTCCTCGACGCCGTAGACGGGCTCAAGCGGGATGCCGCTCATCGTGGTGGTGCCCACCCTGTCTGCGCTCGCGGGCTGGGTGGGTTCGGGGGGGCGTGCTCCCTGCAGATCGGCGTCGGGACCCATTGGCGAACTATTGCACGGACATCCAATAATCTGAACTCCGATTTTCTGAGGTGGCGTATTTGTATTGCCGCCCACTACGATGTTCGATGTGTCTGAATTGACGGATCGACCGGCGTCCCCGTTTGACGCGATCGGCGAGGCTCGGCGCCAGTGGGTTGCCCACGGGTGGGAGGGCGTTGAGGCGATGAGCGCGGCGACGGTCATCACGCACGCCCATCAGCGCCTTCTGAGGGTCATCAACCAGACACTCACGCCATTCGGCTTGAGCTTTTCACGCTACGAGGCGCTGGTGCTGCTGCAGTTCTCGCGCACGGGCGCATTGCCATTGGGGAAGATCGGCGCGCGCTTGGTGGTCCACCCGACGAGCGTCACCAACACGGTCGATCGCCTCGAGCGCGATGGCTACGTACGCCGTATCCCGCACCCTGAGGACCGGCGCACCGTGCTGGCGGAGATCACGCCCGCCGGACGAGAGGTGGTGCTCGCCGCGACAGACGCGTTGGTCCAGATCCAGTTCGGCCTCCCCGATCTCCCCGACGAGGTGGTCGAGTGGCTGTGGCGCGGCATCGCGGCACTGCCACGCACGGGAGACGGTGTCACCGCAGCGATTGACGACAGTGGGGTCCAGGGAGCCTGACTCCGCGCGGGTCCTGGTGGGCGGGCCTTCGGTCCACGCTGGCGTCGCCTGCCGTTGCGCGCGCTATCGCACGCCCGGCACAAAGCGCCAAGGGGTACGCGACCGGTAGCTCGCGAACTCGGGGTGGGCGTCCTCAAGCAACGCCTCTTCGTAGGCGGCCTTGCGATCGAGCACCACGGCGAGCACGCCGGTCGGCACGATCGCCCACGGTGAGCCCGCCGTGCTGATTGCGATGGCTTGCGCGAGCACGCCGCTGTACATCGGATGCCGCACGTAGCGATACGCCCCCTCATCCGCGACGCTCGCCTCGGGCACGGGCACCGGAAACACCGAGAAGGCGGATCCGAGGGTCCTCCGCGCGCCTATGACGGTGCCGATACCCACCAGGCTCAGGCCGAGCGCAAGCGTCCGGCGCGTGCCCCGCGCGGCGCGCGGGCGGGGGCCAACCAGGCCGACCACGAGCACCATCAGGCTGGCGAGGATCTGCAGGACGACCCAGCCCTCGCCCCTGGTAGTGCGCGGCCGTGTCGATTCCGAGCGCCGAGGGGTCGGGGCCGCGGGGGAGCGCGGGTCAGTGGCCACCGTGCACCCGGTCCACTGCGGGAGCGCCGGCAACCGGCCCGATGAATAAGAAGATACGCACTCCGAGAGAGCTTGGCACAGCAACGGGGATCATGCCGCCCAGCGGGATCCCGTCGACCGGTCGGCATCGACGACCCCGCGGCGTGCTCGAGGAGACCTTGAGACAACCGACGAGGCGCGTTGAGTTGGCCGGCTTATCCTCGATCTATGGCACACGCGCGTGCCGCCGCAACGAAATGCCGCGACGCGATCGCTGGTCGTGAGGGCATCGCGGCGTTTGTTAAGAGCAATACGGGACACCGCGCGCGAGGAGGCGGGAGTAACCGTCAACGGCGGTTGGCGCCGTGCGCCTGAGCCCTGGCTCGGTGACGCTTACCGGCGGGCACCGCAACGACATCACCCAGCTGGTGCCGCTGATCGACGCGGTGCGGCCGATCAAGGGCCGCCCCG
>JADGPH010000139.1 GCA_017882555.1 Thermoleophilia bacterium | reverse complement strand
TTTGGTTGTCGGTGGCGCCATCCTCGGGCTCAGCAAGGTTGCGCGCCCGAAGCCCAACGCGGTCAAGTCTCTCCCCTACGAGAGCGGTATTCTCGCCACAACGCCGGTCCGGCAGCGGTTCTCGATCGACTTCTACCTGACCGCGATGCTCTTTATCGTCTTCGACATTGAGCTCGCGTTTATCTATCCGCTCGCCGTCACGCTACGCGATCGGGGCATCACGGCGCTGGTGATCATGCTGTCGTTTGTCGCCACGGTTGTGGCTGCGTTGGTCTACGTTTGGCGAAAGGGAGCCCTGGAATGGCGTTGATTCCGCCGCCGGGTGCGCCGGTTGAGCGCGCACCCCGCACGGATGCCTCCATCGACCGCGACCTCCGCGATGTGGTGGAGACCGCCGAAGAAGAAGCCTTCGTACAACGGCTGCTGACGACGACCGTTGATCGTGCGCTGAGCTGGGCGCGCTCGTCGTCGATCTGGCCGGCGACCTTCGGCCTGGCCTGTTGCGCGATCGAGATGATGCACACCGCAACTCCGCGGTACGACATTGCGCGCTTCGGGGCTGAGGTCTTCCGCGCTTCCCCACGTCAGGCTGACCTGTTGATCGTATCGGGTCGCGTCTCGCAAAAGATGGCGCCCGTGCTGCGGCGCATCTACGACCAGATGATGGAGCCCAAGTGGGTCATCTCGATGGGCGCCTGTGCGACGTCGGGTGGCGTGTTCAACAACTACGCCATCCTGCAGGGCGTCGACAAGATCGTCCCCGTCGACGTCTATGTACCCGGCTGCCCGCCGCGCCCGGAGAGTCTGATCGAGGGCATCTTGATCCTGCAGCGGGTGATCGGCGCAAAGGGGCAACCGAGCTCCGTTGACCTCATGCGTGCGCAGGGGTTGCCCGTTCCTGAAGATGCGGCCCGAGTGGCGGCACACCGTCAGGCGTGGGCGGCCGCGCGTTGAGCGAGTACCGCAATCTGATCGATGCAGCCTGTCCCGGCGCCGCCGTGGACGAGTTTGAAGGTCCGGGCGATGAGCTCACGATCGAGATTGCCCGCGGTCGCATCCGCGAGGTCTGTCGGTTCCTCAAAGGCGAGCCCGCGGCGTTCCGGCAGTTGTCCGACGTGACCTGCGTCGACGTGCTGGCGGGCAACGACCGTGGTGATCGCTTTCGGCTTGCCTACCAACTGTTCTCGGTGGAGAGCGGTGATCGACTGCGGCTGCGGGTCTGGGCGGATGCCGACCAGCCGGAAGTCGATTCGGTGACCGGCGTATGGGCGACCGCCAACTGGCATGAGCGTGAGGTCTACGACATGTTCGGCGTCCGGTTCACCGATCACCCGGACCTTTCTCGGATCCTGATGCCGTTTGACTGGGAGGGCCACCCGTTGCGACGTGACTATCCCCTCGGCGGCGAAGAGGTCAAGTTCAGTGACGCGGTCTAGGCACGGAGCGCGCACATGAGCATTGAACCAGGCGACGTGTTTGCCCTCGAAGCGCGCGAAGCCCGTGAGATCGCGCGCCGCGAGGGCCGCCCGCTCGCGGAGACCGAGCGCGTGGTCGCGATGGTCGAGGCCAGTACGGCGCAAGAGGCGTTGGCACGTACACGTGCCAACGAAGAGGTCTCGATCGCGGCCCGGCCCGGCGCGCGCGATCCGATGATCATCAACCTCGGTCCCCAGCACCCGTCCACGCATGGGGTGCTGCGGTTGGTGACCGAACTTGATGGTGAGGTCGTGCGGGACATCCACCCGGTGATCGGATACCTGCACACGGGGATTGAAAAGCAGTGCGAGAACAAGACGTATTGGCAGGCCATCACGCTCGTGACCCGGATGGACTACCTGTCACCGTTCTTCAACATCCACGCCTACGCCCAGAGCGTGGAGAAGCTCTTGGATCTCGAGGTGCCGTCACGGGCGCAATGGCTACGCGTGATGATCTCTGAGCTGAATCGCATCACCAGTCACTTGGTGTGGCTCGGCACCAGCGGTTTGGAGCTCGGAGCGATCAGCATCTTCTTCTATGCCTACCGCGAACGCGATCGGGCATTGGATCTGTTCGAGATGATCTCCGGTGAGCGCATGAACAACCGCTATTTCCAGGTGGGCGGCTGCGCGGACGACATGCCTCCGGGCTTCGAGAAGCTGCTGCGGCAGTTCGTGACCGAGATGCCGTCGCGGATCGACGAGTACGAGGGGCTGCTGTCGGCGAACCCAATCTGGCTCGAGCGCACGCGGGGCGTTGGTGCATTGCCGGCCGAGCAGTTGATCGACCTCGGCATCACCGGTCCGGCACTGCGAGCGGCTGGGGTCGATCTCGACCTGCGTAAGGCTCGGCCCTACTCGGGCTACGAGCATTTTGACTTTAACGTCCCCGTCGGAACGAACGGCGATGCCTATGACCGGTATCTCGTGCGGCTGCGTGAAATGCGCGAGTCGGTGCGCATCATCGAGCAGTGCCTGGACGGGATGCCCGAGGGTGCGCACATCTCCGACAACCGCAAGGTGGTGCTGCCGCCGCGGGGTGAGTTGGCAACCTCGATGGAAGCGCTCATCCACCACTTCAAGCTCGTGACGGAGGGTTTTCCTGTGCCGGAGGGCGAGGCCTACTGTGCGGTCGAATGTCCCCGCGGAGAGCTCGGCTGTTACGTCGTCGCGGACGGTGGCCCGAAACCGGTCCGGGTGCACATGCGCGACCCCAGCTTCGTCAACCTTCAGGCTCTGCGCCCGATGGCAAAGAATGCGTATCTTGCCGACCTCATCGTGATGATCGGCTCCATGGACAACGTCATGGGCGGGGTCGATCGCTGATGCCGAGTTGTGTAATCCGTGCCACGACTGTGGGTGTTTTTCGATGACCGCAGACCAAATCCGGGCCCATATCGAGCCCATCCGGGATGAGTTCGCGGAGTCGCGTTCGCTGGTGTTGCCGGCGCTCAAATACGCGCAGACCGAAAAGGGTCATCTCACCCGCGACGACCTCGACGCCGTTGCGGAGGCGACGGGATTCTCGCCGGCATACGTCGAGAGCGTGGCATCGTTCTACGATCGCCTGTATCTGGAGCCCACCGGGACCCGGGTCGTCAGCGTCTGCGTGACCTTGTCCTGCATGCTCCGCGGCGCCGACGAGGTCTGGGAGCATCTGTGTGAGCGCGAGGGCCTCTCGCACCATGGTGGAACCAGCGAAGACGGCCGTGTCACGATCCAAGAAGCCCAGTGTCTTGGGTATTGCGACCACGCTCCCTGTATTCAAGTCGATGCCGATGAAACCCTCGGTCCGCTGACGCCCGAGGCCGCCTCGCAACTCATGGACGATCTGCACGTCGCTCCCGCACCCGAAGAGTTCTGGAGGTAGGCGGGTGCCGATTCTCAACAGCGTCTACCGTCACCGAGAGGCCGGACACGTCCTGAGGGATCTGGCCGATTACCGCGCCGTCGGTGGCTTTTCCGCGCTCGTGGCATCGGTATCGGATATGGAGGCCGACGATCTGCTCTACGTGTTTCACCGTTCGGGTCTTCGGGGCCGCGGTGGCGCAGGATTCCCGATGGGACGCAAAGCCAGCTTTCTGCCCAAGGACGCCAAGCTCGCCAAGTACGTGGTCTGCAACGCCGATGAAAGCGAACCCGGGACCTTCAAGGATCGCGAAATCATCGAGATGAACCCATTCCAGTTGGTGGAAGGCGTCGCGCTGGCCGGATACGCGATCGGTGCCGAGCGTGGCTACATCTACATTCGGGGTGAGTACGAGTATCAAGCCCGGATCTTGGATGCGGCGATTCGGGCCGCACGAGAGGCCGGCTACCTCGGCAAGAACATCCTGCGCTCGAACTTCTCGTTTGACATCACGCTCTATCGGGGCGCCGGCGCCTACATCTGCGGGGAAGAGACCGGGTTGCTCGAGAGTCTTGAGGGGAAGCGCGGCCAGCCGCGCCTGAAGCCGCCATTCCCGGCGGTCGCGGGCCTCTACAGCTCACCGACGCTGATCAACAATGTGGAGACGCTCTCGGCATTGCCGCCGATCGTTACCAAGGGTGCCGACTGGTACGCCGCTCTCGGACCCGAGAAGAGCCCCGGGACAAAGATCTTCTCGATCTCCGGTCACGTGCAACGCCCCGGGAACTACGAGGTCGTGCTGGGCGAGACGACGATTCGCGAGTTGATCTACGAGCATGCCGGTGGCTTGCGCGATGGTCGCCGGGTCAAGGCGATTTGGGTCGGCGGATCGTCGGTACCGGTGCTCGGTGAGCAGCATCTCGATACGCCGCTCGACTACGAGTCGCTCAATGCCGTGGGGACCTTCTTGGGGTCGGGCGGCTGCATCGTGATGGACGACTCGGGATGCATCGTGCGCGCGACGCTCCGGTTGGCGAGCTTCTACCGTCACGAGAGTTGCGGCAAGTGCACGCCGTGCCGCGAGGGCACGACCTGGATGGAGCGGATCCTTCAGCGGATCGTCGACGGCCAAGGCCGGATGGAAGACCTCGAACTACTCGAGTCGCTGTTCGGTCGCATCTCCGGAAAGGTCTTGTGCGCACTGGCCGACGGCGCCGTCGCGCCTGTCGCGAGCGCCCTCAAGATGTTCCGCGACGATTTTGTCGCTGCGATCGAGCAGGGCGGCACCCCGCGACCTGAACCCATGTGGCCCGCAACCCCCGCCCAGGCGAGGTAGGACATGGCTGATTACGCGCCAGTCGACCTCTCTGTCGAAAGCCTCGTGACGTTCGAGCTCAATGGTCGAACCGTCAGCGTACCGGCGGGGACGATGCTCGTGGATGCCGCCTATGCGGCGGGCGTGGAGATTCCGATCTTCTGCTACGAACCTCGCCTCGGTCCCCCGATCGGGGCCTGCCGCATGTGCCTGGTGGA
>JADGPH010000138.1 GCA_017882555.1 Thermoleophilia bacterium | reverse complement strand
GGCATGCCGTCCAGAACGCCGACCGCAACGGGGACGCCAGGACCGAAGCTGTGCCGGTCGGGAGAAGGGCTCCGCCCGGTGAGCCCCTACGTCACGAACGTGTTCGCCCGGTACCAGACGAAATATCGTGATCTCGGCTCGCTGCGGTGGGCGGCTAAGCGACGGTAATACGGTGCTGCCTGTCTGGAGGCATCACCCAGACTTCGTATGGCCTCCAGTGGCAACGTAGTCCGGGAGTCGATCGAATGCCGTAGGGGTCCGCACAGAGCGATCCTCCGACGGCAGCCGGACCTTGACGTTCCTACGCACCTTCGCCCCGCGGCGCATCGCAATTCCGCTCAGCGCCACGGGCCATGGCAACTGACGCCTGCTGCACGCCTCTCTACTAGACGGCAGCTTCAAGCCCAATACCGAAGCACGCGGGGTCCAACTCCTCTAAGAGCGTGGATCCGTCAGATATCCCGACTGTCGAGCTGGCCGGCCGGGCCCGTCACTCGCCGAGTTCGCCCGACTCCAATAACCCCTTGAGTCCTTCGAGGGCCTCCTGCTGGCGGCCAGCAAGCCGCTGCTGCATGTTGATCTCTGGGTCTTGGTGATCGGCGGTCGTCTCCCAGACAATCCGGCAGCCTCCGGGCGCTGGGTCCACGCTAAAGCGGGCGTGGTGGTGCCGCAGCGGCAGGCCGCCGATGACCGTATAGGTATACGTACGCCGGTCGTCATCCCGTTCAAGAAGGCGCTCAATCAGCTCCACCCCATCTGCACGCCGGAGCGTCCGGCGATCACCGTCCACCTGGCACGAGACGTACGCTCCGTACCAGGTCGGAACACCGCACGGGTCGCCAATGACCGACCACGCGCGTTCTGGCGAAACGGCGACATCGACCGAAACCGAGAACGCCTCACTCATTCGAACCCACCTTCACCGAGATGCAGTGAGGCAAGAACCAGACGTGAGGCACGGCGCAGGGATCACCGATGACCATCCCGGCCTCGTCGGGGGCGACCGCGACGTCAATCGATACCGAGAACCCCTTGACCATGATCTCCCCCTGCCGATGAACGACCCGACCCAGAGGATACGCCCATCGCGCCGCTCCCCCGGGCTGGGCGCCAAGGTGTGCGTGCGCGCTAACAACCCACCCAAGTCGGTCATCCGGGACGGTCCGCGTCGCGGTCACCCGGTAGGCTTGCGCGCATCATGCTGATCGCTCAGGCACATGCGATGCGGCGCGGCGGATTTATTGCCGCAGCACTTGTTGCCACGCTCGTCGCACACGTCAGCGCGACAGGTGGCGACGGAATGACGCTGCTCCCGATCGCACCATTTCTTTGGTGTGGCCTGATCGCCGTCGCGGTGGTCTGCGGCCCGCGCACGCGGGCCTACGCGCCCCGGAGCGTTCCAGCCACGTTCGCGATGCTCATCACGTCGCAGTTGACCCTGCACGTCACGGCTAGCCTCGCGCCGTGGTCACTCGGCTTGGCCACCCCGCAGATGCAGATGCCGGCGTCCATCATGCTGAGCGCATCCGAGCTCGCCCCCCACGTCGTGGCGGGCCTCGTTCTTGGCGTGATGCTCGTGTTCGCCGACCACGCCATCGCTCGGGCCCTCGCAATCGTGCGTCAGATCATCAGTGCTCGCCGTTCAACACAGGTCTGGCCCCGACCCGCGCGGCGTGTGCCGTTGCGCAGCGCCATCCTCAGGATCCAAACCGATCTCGAGACATACGGGGCCCGCGGGCCACCGCAACGGGTCGCCACCGCACTGATCTAGACGGCCGCCGTGCGTTGTTCTGACGCCCGTGACGCGTGAGATCGGTGGGGTGCGCCGCATGCGGCCACGCTGCGATCCAACGGTCTCCGCGGTGTCCGCGGATGGAGCACCGACACGTGGCGCGCGCGTGATCGCACCGCGCGCTTCAGTGGCCACCTCCAACGATCAATCCCGACCCGCGGGGCGCCGTGCCACGCCATCACGGCGTCGGTCCCCCGGGACGACGCCAACGCCCGTCCAATCAAGGAGACTCCCTCCAGATGCCGAGTCGCATGCCGCAGACCCGCAGGTCACGCAACCGCACGTGTGCAGTCACGTTGAGCGCCGCCGTTGCGTGTGCGGCGCTGATCGTCGCGGCGCCCGCAAGCGCCCACGTGGTCGTGATGCCATCGATCGTCCCGGTCGGCAGCCCGAGCGAATTTGCCATCCAAGTCCCAACCGAGCGGAATGTGCCGACCACGGCGGTGCGGGTGATGTTCCCCCTGCACGTCTCGGTCTTTAGCTTCCAGGTGGCCCCTCCAGGCTTCGTGGTGGCACCAATCCACGCCAAGAACCAATCACTGGTCGGCGCGGTCTATCGCGGTGTCATTCCCGTCGGGGACTATGCGACCTTTCGCTTTCTCGGGACGCCGTCCAGCACCGGCAACATGCTCTGGCCGACCTATCAGACCTACGCCGATGGCCTCGTCAAGCCCTGGACGGGACCTCCGGAAACGCCTGGCGGCGTGGAGGTCGAGAATGGTCCCACCCAACCCGGCCCGACCCCGGCTATCGCGGTGGTTGCAGCGGGAACCAGATCCACCACGAGCACCCAAGGTGCCGGAACGCCCGGAGCCGGGCCAACGAGTTCAGGATCCAGCTCCGAAGCATCGATCTGGCTTGGGGTGATCGCGATTGTGCTCGCGCTGGGCGCAGCCGCGGCGGCGGGCCTGTTGTGGGTCACGCGACCCGCGCGACTGCCCGACGATGACATCGACCCAACAAGGCTGTGACCGGCGTGTCAGGCACCGCTCGGCGTCGATGCCGGCTCCGCGCAACGCTGGTCGCGCTGGCGGGACTGCTGATGTTGATCATTCCGTCCGCGGCGAGCGCACATGCCATCTTGATCGCAAGCGACCCCCCGGTAGGCGCGGTCACCACCATCGCGCCGTCGGTGCTGCGCCTGCAGTTCTCGGAAGCCATCACGCTGCTCAATCCGACCGAGGACTGCCAGGTCGTCAATTCCACAGGGAGGTCGATCGAATCCGGCCCATGTCACGTCGATCCACGCAACGTGCGCGAGCTCGTCGCTCCGCTCAACGCCAACATCGCCCCCGGCACCTACACGGTTCGCTACCAGGTCGTCAGCGCCGATTCGCACGTGGTTGGGGCGGCGCTCGCGTTTGCGATCGGACACGGGCCGATTGGTCTTCCATATCTCGGCAACCGCCCAGGACAGGGCCCAAGTGAGACCAGCGTCTGGGAGGTCAGTGCCCGTTATGTCGAGCTGATCGGCCTCGGAGGACTGTTGGGGCTGATCGCGTTTCGGTGGCTTGTGTGGAGGCCCGCCTGGGGACCCGGCCGACGCCATGAGCGGCTGTCGAAGACTGACCGCGAGTCCGCTCTGGAGTGGGGCCGTGATCTGTTTTGGAGCGCGTTCGGCGTGCTCGCGGTAGGGTCGATGATCGCCGAGGGGTACTTGCTCGTGGTCTACTCGGCGACCGCGCTCGGCACGAGCGTGATAAACGCCCTCGGTGATACGTCGGGAATCGGGACGGTCCTCTCGGGCACCCGGTTTGGATCGCTGATCCAATACCGGGGGGCCCTGCTGTTCGTGCTCTTTGCGTTGGGGGCCTGGCAGTTCTTGGCCGAGTTCGGCAGTTCCTCCACCCCGCGGGCGGCCTCACCCACTGGAGCCCGCATCCCCAGCGCACTCATGGCGATTCTGATTGTCGGCGCGCTGTGGGGCATTTCCTCGCAGGGACACGCCTCCCAAGCCCCGGCACATCTTGTACAGCAGGTCGCCGACGTCGTGCACCTCGGATCGGCGGCGATCTGGAGCGGTGGCCTGGCGCTGCTGGCCATCGTGCTCTGGCGCCTGCCAACCGCGGTCCCGGGAGCGGGGGCAGCGGTCGCAACTGACGTTCTCGCGCAGTTCTCACGCCTCGCCCTGATCTCTGTGGCTGCCGTCGTCGTCACCGGAACGGTTCGCACGATCGGTGAGCTCTCGGCCCCCAGCCAGCTCTGGACGACGACCTATGGCCAATGCATCCTGCTCAAGGTCGGACTGCTGTGTGTGGCGGGGCTCGTCGCGCTCCGCAGTCGCCGCATCACCCTGTCGCTCGAACACCGCCCGAGCACGCACATAGGTGCCCTCGCGACGGTGCGCCGTGCAGCCGTGCTGGAACTCTCGGTCGCACTGGTGATTCTGGCCGTTGCCGCCCTCTTGGTCGCCGAAGTCCCGGGGCGCATTCCCGGAGCCTGAGCGGCGAGCCGGGGCGGTCAGCCATCCCACGTGGACCACCCGGGCTCGTCGCACTCACCTGTCCTGTTGGGCTAGCGCATCGACCCGAGGTGCGGGGGCACAGCGACGCCGGGGTTTCCAGGCGAGCCGCCGCCAAACCCACCGCCGGGCCGGCCATATGGAGCGAAGTGGCCCGCACGGCCGCCAAACCCGGCCGACCGACCGCGCCCGGATTGCGCGAACGCCAACACCGAGAAGAGCAATGCGATCACCGCGATCGCGACCGCCATGATCCATCCGAACTGCTGACCCCACCCAACCCACCGGGGCGTGCCCCGAGTCTGCGATGGGCCGCCGGTCGGGGGAGTCCCGTCGCCGGCGCTGACCGCCGTGTCAGGTTGGATGATCTGCGTTTCATCGGCCTTCGCCGCCCGCTGGCGGCGCTGTTGCTCCCAAGCCATACGCCCTGCCCTCCACGTGGTGTCACGCCGTCACCACCAACTGTGGACGCATTCACTGAGAAACACCTGAGATCAGTGCTGTGCGAACTCTTTCGGCGAGGTCGGGCGAGTCTCGTTGGCGGGCTCGATGGGATCTGGGGTGTCAGGGGCCAGATAATCGGCTGCGAAGGTCACGAGTTCCTTGATAATCACGACCATGGGGATCGAGAGCAGCACGCCGGGGACGCCCGCGATCTGTTCGCCGATCAACAGGCCGAAGATCACGACCAGCGGGTGCACGCCGACGGCAGTGCCCATGATGTTGGGCACGACAACGTGGCCTTCGAGCTGCTGGATCACGACAAAGGTGATGATCACCGCGATCACGGCGACCGGAGATGTCACGAGCGCCAGCAGAATGGGCGGCAGCGCACCTAGAATCGGACCGACATACGGGATGAATTCGGCCACGAAGACCCACGCCCCAAAGACCACTGCAAAGGTCTCCCCCGGTGGAAAGATGCCCGACACGCCCAGCAGCAACATGGCCACGCCCGAAGAGACGCCGATAATCAGCGAGATAAGGACTTGAGCCTTGATGTACTGCACCAGTGTGTGCTCGGTGCGGCGCAACAGCGCACCGGCCGGCGGCCCGCCCAACCGCTCGGCAAACTGGGCGATCCGCGATGCGTCCAACAGCATGTAGATCGTCGACACAAGCACGACGATCAGCGACACCAGGAACGTCAGCACACTCAAGCTGTACGAGAGCAGGTTGTTCGACAGGCGCCCGATCCAATGCTGCAATCCGACGACCCCCTGGTTCAGACGCTGGTGGACATTGAACTTAATGCCGTGACTGTCGAAGAAGCGCTGCACGCTGTCGACGCGCAGTGTGGCCTGATGGCTGTAGGCCGGCAGGTTGTGCTGAATGACCTGCACTTCGTTGCGAACCGGATTGATAACCAGCGCGACGGCGCCTGCAACAGCCCCGACGACCAGCACGAGCAGTAAGAGCACTGCCCACCCACGGCTGAGCCCAAGGTTGCGCAACAGTCGGACGGCCGGGTTGAGCAGCATCGCCAGGACGACCGACAGCGCGAACAACAAGATCACACTGCCCAGCGTTTGGCCGATGATCCAGACCGCAACCAGGGCTGCGACGACAACCAGAACGATCGCCCACGGCGGCGTTGGCTCGCGTTCGTTCATGTCCATGCCCAATCGTACCGGAGGAAGCGGACCCGACTTACCTATCCCAGAACGGACGGCTGGTGTTCGACCGGCCAATGTGTGTCGCCCGCCCGCGTATGAGCTCAATGCGGCGCGCGGCGCGCGTTCCCTCCCCCATCATGGTCGGCGGTGTCGGAAACTGCGACCGTTCCCCGTGCCCCGCCCCGGAATCGCCCCGGTGGTCACCTCCGATCCCGAGCGCGGAGCCCGTACCCGGTACCGACACCCGGACGACCGGAGTGTCCGGGCCGCATCCGAGCGCGAATCCACCCAAGCCCAGAGCCGCGGCAGGGCACGGAAATCACAGGAGGGACACCACCACGAGTCGAAATCCGTATGACCGGCTCACGAGACGCTCGGGACTGCCTCACTCACCGCCATGGAGTCCGCTGCAGACGTGCACACCACCGATCACACGACCCCGGCGTTCGGCCAGGTGATCTCCGCCCGTTGGGAGCGACTCGACGCGCTCCTGACGCCGCGCTGGTCGGTGCGGTGTTCGGACTCAAGTGGCGCGCGCGCAGCGCGGCCGACTGGTTGGTGCTGCTGCTCGGGGTGACCGCATTTGTCGGTATGATCGCGATGCCGACCCCGAACTATTCCACCCACTACGCCTACTTTCCCGCCGCACTCATTGCCCCGGTGATCGGCATCTGCGTCGGCCGCGCGCTCACGTGGATCGGGCGCCACACCCGTGGGAACGCCCTCGGGTCACTGCCACTCCCGGCAGCGCTCGGAGTTGCCGGTGCGGCCGTCGGCGTCCTGGCGATTGCACTATTTGTTCCCAAGGTCACCGGTGCGATCGACCTCCAGTTCTCCAGAGCATTCGACCCGCGACCGGCGATCCAGGGCGCGATTCCCCAGGGCGCGTGCGTCATCGGCGACTACCCCCTGAGTCTGTTGCTGTCGGACCGCTTCTCGTCGTCGAAACCCGGCTGTCCCGTCGTCGTGGACCCGTTCGGAATGTACCTCACCGATGACGACGGCAACCAACCCCATGTGTCGACCCCGGCGAATCCCCTCTCGCCTACGTTCACCAACAAGTGGGCAGCGTGGCTTGCAAGAGCTGACTACGTCGTCATGACCGTCCCGTTCTCGGACTACATCCCATGGTCGCAAGCGCTTATGCAGACCTTCAATCAGACGTTTGTGCGAGTCGCGTGGGCCCAATACACCAACCCACCACACGCTGGTGGATCGGTCTTTGCGAATCTCTACATCTATCGACGCATCACCGGCTAGCGTGCGACGCCTTCCGCGCGCCACACGTCGCCGCGAGACCCCCGGCACGTCGACGAGTGTGAGGCGACCTCAGCGACGCGTGTGGGTGGTGACCTCGCGACGCGATCGCTGCGAGCCGTCGTTCACCTAGCGACAACCCCGGATGAGCGGGACCGCTTGAGCGCGGACGACAGCCCACAGACACATCGAGTGCACCGGTGTTCGAGTGAACCTGGGGCGGAGCGCCAACCGGGCGTGCCCGCACGCGCCCCGCACCCCTCCGGCGACCGCCCTAATGGATCGGCCGTGCTCCCGGTGGGGCTCTCGGTATGAGATCGCGAGAACTGCAATCGGCGCGGTCAGCCTGGAACGGGAACGATGTCGGGACGAACCGTGAGGTGACAAGACGTTGACAAACGCCTGAGAAATGTTGCAGAAGTCACACAAAGCGGGGGTTTTCCACCGAAACCGAGCCATCGCTCCACAACATGGGGATCAATCTATGTCAGTCCTGCAACAACAGCCGCCCCCGACAGGGTGCTCTGGACGGCGACAGGCCGGGCTCAATGGCACGCAAGGCGGATCTGAACGAGAGACGACCCGGATCTTCGAGCCGCGCAACCGGCAACCTGAAGCCGCAACGCAGCGCGGGATCCAACGAGCCTTGGGTGAGGCTCGGCCGATCGAAGGACTCACCCATCCGAGCTCCCGAGCCGCGTATGTTCCCGTCAAATCCCAGGACACTTGGGGGCGGAACACAACATCCCGCTGATCCGATCAGTTTGAGTCTCGTGATTCGCCCTCTATTTGGGTTGATCCGGCTGAGGTGGTTCGCCGAGACGGTTGTCTCGACCGCATTCGCCTTCACCAGCGACTCTGTGACGTTTCCGACCGCATCAGCTCTATCATCTTGCTCGGTGGCACGGCCACGTCCAGCCAGCCGCAGTGATGAGATGTGGGGGCCCTTGCACACGAACCGGCATCGCGTCGTCGCGCAGCACCATTCGCACGCACAACGAACGGGTCCTGCAATGCCCGACCCGCACGATCAGTGCCACGGGTTGGCGACGTCGGTCGTATTGCGCCTGTCGACCATCTGACCGGGGAGACGCACGCCGGTGAAGCGGTTCGAGCGACGCAGTGAGGACGCAAGTGAACAGGTTGGGCTCAGCGACGGCAGATGTGTCGGATACGACCAGTATGGCGCCGTCGATGGCCGGCCGATCTTCTACTTCCACGGCGTCCCCAGCTCCCGCCTCGACTTCTGCATGTTCAACGACGACGAGGTCGTCCGGCGCGCCGGTGCCCGCATCATCGCGATCGATCGACCGGGTTGCGGTTTGTCAACGTTCAAGCCCGGTCGCCGGATCGCCGACTGGCCCAACGACGTTACCGCGGTGGCCGACCATCTCGGCATTGACCGGTTCGAGGTCCTCGGATGGTCCGGTGGCGCGCCGTACGCTCTGGCCTGTGCAGCTCTCATCCCCGATCGGGTCATCTCGGCGGTCGTTGCCAGCGCCCTGGGACCCCATGACGTGCCCGGACTTGTCGAGGGGATGAGTCCGGAGACGCTCCGCTTCTTCACGCTCAACCGGGACCGACCGGAGATCGGCAGGATGTTCGACCGACTCATGGCGTTCGGGGCACGCCGGAATCCAGAGAAGTTCCTTGAGAGGTCGATGTCCGCTCTCCCGCCGGCGGATCGCGATGTCCTGCGTACTCCCGGGGTGGCGTCCGCCTACGTGGACGCGGTGCTCGAGGCCTTCCGTCGAGGACCGCGTGGCGCCCAGTTGGACGCTGCGCTCTTGGCGAGTTCCTGGGATTTCGACCCCCGAGCCATCGGCATCCCCGTGCATCTCTGGCACGGAGAACGGGACACTGATGCGCCACCGGCGATGGGCAGCTGGATCGCCGCATCGGTGCCCGGATGCCGCGCTGTCTTCGTGCCCGACGAGGGCCATATCTCACTCGTCGTCAACAGGGTGGAGCTGATTCTCAGCAATCCGTGACCCGCGCTCGGATTGGATCGTTTCGGCCACCAGATTGCCGACGGAAAGGCCCCCACGTGTCGGCCCTTCAGCCCTCACGATCCCTTGTGGAGTGCACCAGCAGCAATCGCGAGCGCCGCCAGTGGACCTGGTCACCACCAGCCCAGTAGGGCTTCTCACATCGCAGGCGACGAGGCTCGATCGCTCGACCTTCTACGGGCAACGCCGACAGGCCAAAGGCCGCCAAACCCCAATTCCATACCGTTCTCACTCTCAGCGATCGCCTCCAACCCCCTCGTGTCGCCACGCGCCCCGCAGCTACGCTCACGGCATCCCGCGAGTGGCCCTTGGTAAGGCAGCGTCGATGTTCCAGGCTGCGCTGATTTGGATGCTGGCGGGCCGGAGAACCCAACCGAGCCCAACCATGGGCCGTGCGGCCAAGATTCGGTGGCGTGATGTCGGGCCCAGAGGGCACCACGCCAGCGTCATTTCGACGTCGAACGCTCGAGCTACTTCACGGCCGACACATACAAGTAAACCGGCCCGGACTTTGCGCAGGCCGTGAACGAGAACGTGATCAGGTTCGACGTCGTGTGACCCGGCGCGTACACGCGTAGACCGGCGGCCTTCGTCGGCCGGCAGGTTGTGGCCGTGAAGGCGCCGACATCGGTGATTTGCAGCGTTGCGGAGGCTGTGGCGCCGTTGGCGAGGGTGACCGTCTGAGGCGAGGAGGTGGTGTTCCGGGACGCCGCGCTCCCGAGCTGACTGCCCAAGGCGGTGACTCCAGAGACGCCCGGATAACCGGACACGGTGCACCGATGCCCTGAGTGGTTGGTGAAGTTGAGGGCGTAATAGACGCTGCCGGCGGCACCGCCGCCATTGGTATTCAGGCGGACCGCAAGCCCCGAGGTCGTACACGCAGGTGTGGCCGCGGTGCCACCCGAGTTCGCGGGTGCCGTGGAGGTACCCGATGCGGAGCTGGTTGTCGTGCCATTGCTCGTGGAGGTGCTCGAGCTCGATGAGTGGCTCGACCCCCCGCAGGCGGACAACAGCAGAGCAAGTCCCGCCATCGCCACAAGGCAGAGCGCTCCTGCGAGGCGTGCAGCAAACGATCGACACATGGCGTGTACTCCTTTGCTCGCGCTCGGGGCCTGTGACACCTTAGTACGCACCGAGCACGATCGATGACGGGTCCCGCGGTCGGACAACCTGTCGGGCTCTTGCACGTGCAGCGGCGCGCAATCTATTGTCGATACCATGCTGTTCTCGTTGATCGGCCGCCAGGACCTGGTCCTCCCGGAAGGGTGGACGTCGCAGTCGCATTTCAGCGTCCTGGGTCGCGCCACGATCGATGCCACGGCCCCTCCGGGTGAGGGCGCGACGATTCGGGCTTACGCGCTCATCGGCAGGACGACCGTCCGGGTGTCCCCAGGTGCGCGCGTACGGTTGGTGGGAGGCAGCCTCATCGGTCGCCGCGAGATGGACGCAGCGACGGGCGACGGACCGGAGATCACCGTGCTTGGGTGCACGCTAATTGGAGACATCCGGGTCACGCACGAGGCGTAGCGCACGCATCGAAATACCCCACGCGGCGGGTCGGGGTCGCCCGCATCACCCCACCAAAAGCACCCTCCGCAGTCAACGCGCGGCAGGATCGAATCCTGCCGCGCACATCGTGGGAACGCCCCAGTTGATAGGCCGTCTTGTCCCTACCGGACCGCCCGTAGCGCGACCACACGGCCGGCGCTCCAGCCGGGAGCGCGGCCCCCGGCAGGCGGTTGGATCGAGTCGCTGTCCAGGCCGGTGCTCGCGAGGAGCCACGAGGTCAGCGAGTTCGAGTTCCACATCTCGCCCGCATGCAGCTCATCACGTCCCCACACCGGCGTCGGCACCTGCGCCACCAGCTCGAGCAGGCGCTGTGCACGGCCGCGATCGCCACTGAGTTGCCGCGGACTTTCGACCGCCTCAGCGACGTCCGGGATGATCCCGTCCCGCCAGCGACGCACCTCGTATCGGAAGATCCGTAAGCCGCGCGCCCAACGTCCCCCGACGGCACCTTCGGCGACAACGCCACGTTGCGCGCCGTCGGCCCGCAGGACCGGCGTCATTTCGATGACGAAGCGCCCCTCGGGCACGCACACCTCGAGCGCGGAGTGATAGAGGTCGCAGGCGGCCCGCTGCCCCAGCCGCGCGGCCACCGCCTCGAAAACCCGGCCGTT